>JAEMGR010000008.1 GCA_016458225.1 Myxococcaceae bacterium JPH2
GACCTCCTCGGCGATGATGATGAGCGGCTTGCCCGCGCGCGCCACCTGCTCCAGCACCGGCAGCAGGTCCTTCATCGACGAGATCTTCTTCTCGTGGATGAGGATGAGGGCGTCGTTGAGGACCGCCTCCATGCGCTCCGGATCCGTCACGAAGTACGGGGACAGGTAGCCGCGGTCGAACTGCATGCCCTCGACCACGTCCAGGGTGGTCTCGAGGCCCTTGGCCTCCTCGACCGTGATGACGCCCTCCTTGCCGACCTTCTCCATCGCGTCCGCGATGATCTGGCCGATGGTGGAGTCACCGTTGGCGGAGATGGTGCCGACCTGGGCAATCTCCTTCTTGTCCTTGGTGGGCTTGGCCAGCGTCTTCAGCTCGGCCGTGATGGTCGCGACGGCCTTGTCGATGCCGCGCTTGATGTCCATCGGGTTGTGGCCCGCGGCGACCAGCTTCGCGCCCTCGCGGAAGATGGCCTGCGCCAGCACGGTGGCCGTGGTGGTGCCGTCACCCGCGACGTCAGACGTCTTGGAGGCAACCTCCTTGACCATCTGCGCGCCCATGTTCTCGAACTTGTTCTCCAGCTCGATCTCCTTCGCCACCGTCACGCCGTCCTTCGTGATGGTGGGGGAGCCAAAGCTCTTCTCGATGACGACGTTGCGGCCCTTGGGCCCCAGGGTCACCTTGACCGCGTCCGCGAGGATGTTCACGCCGCGGAGGATGGCCTCACGCGCGCGCACGTCGAAAATGATGTCCTTCGCCATGGTGGAATGAATCCTTGGAAAAGAGGTGGGAAGGCCGGACTACTTCTCGATCACGCCGAGCACATCCTCCTCGCGGAGGATGAGGTGCTCCTCGCCGTCCAGCTTGATCTCCGTCCCGGCGTACTTGCTGAAGAGAATGGTGTCGCCCGCCTTGATGTCGAGGGGACGAACCTTGCCGTCCTCCTGCACCTTGCCGTTACCGACGGCGATCACCTTGCCCTCGAGGGGCTTCTCCTTGGCGGTGTCCGGGATGAAGAGGCCGCCCTTGGTCTTGTTCTCCTCGGCGACGCGCTTGACGATGAGCCGATCCTGCAGGGGACGAATCTTCATGAGTTGCTCCTTGCTCCACGTGAAGGACGCCCGTTCCGGCAGGTGCCGGTCGGTGCGCCGGTGGGGGGTTGAAGAAGGGTCGTGACGACCCGCGGCATTAGCACTCGAACCACCCGAGTGCTAATGCCTGAGCGCGCGGGATAATAACCAGGGTCTTTGACCCGTCAAGCGACGACGGGGCACCGTTCCGTGCAGCGCTAAACACCTGACCTCGTTGCGCTTTTGGGCCCCGTGGGCCCGGTGCACCCGCGCGCTCCAACCCTCGCCGCACCCACCCGGAATTGGCACTCAGAGGTTGCGAGTGCCAGCGTAACCCATTGGAATCACTGGGGGTGTCTTTTGCGGTGCTCCAGGCCTGTTGCTAGCGTTGCGGGAGGCTTGGAGGTGTCGATGAGTGGACTGCTGGCTTCCTCTTCCCTGAAGGAATTCTTCAAGTCGTTGCTCGACGAGGTCCTGGCCCGGCAGCGGGTGGGGCTGACGGAGGGCGCGGAGTTCTACCTGGTCAACCTGCTGTCGGACTTCGCGGCCACGGACGCGCTGTTCAACCGGGACGCGGAGGGCCGCCGGGACCACGAGCCGCTCGCGCTGCTGTACCACCGGGCCCTCCAGCAGGAGCGTGAGGAGCGGATCCGCACGCTGCGGCGCCTGGGCGACGTGTCGCTCTACAAGGCCGGCTTCTTCTCGGGGGCGCTGCAGCACGGCCTGGTGGGGCCGGACTACTACATCCAGATGGGCGGCTCGGCGTATGGGCAGGTGGCGGCGCTGGCGCCCGCGTCGGGCTTCGCCGAGGTGTACCGGGAGCTGTGCGAGAAGTTCCGGGCCCTGGTGTCGCTGCTGGAGGAGATCGCCGCGCGCGGCATGGTGAGAGCGGGCCCCAGCGGCGCGCTGAAGGTCTACGAGTCCTGGGCCCGCACCGGCGACGACAAGCTGGAGCGGGTGCTGGTGGAGGCCGGGCTGGTCGCGCGCAAGGGCACCTTGCCCAACTGAGGGAGGCCCGATGATTGCCCGGCTTCAGGAGCACCTGGAGGCCATCTACGGCTTCACGTGCGAGGCGAGGGCCGAGGCCTTCGTGGTGGACACCGAGGCGGCGGTGCAACTGGGCGCCAGTGGCCAGGGCTCGGAGGAGCTGCTGGTGAGCGTGGACTCGGACGGGGAGGGGCTGGAGCTGGCCCTGTACCTGGCGCCCTCGCTGCTGGCCCGCCTCAAGCCCTACGAGGCGGGCCCGCTGGGGCACGTGCTGGACGCGGACCTGGACGGCTACTGCCAGGTGACCGAGGGCGTCAGCCACTTCCTCTACGTGGCCCACACGGCCCACTACGGCCGCACCGTGTCCTTGCTGGAGCTGGAGGCCCAGGCGGAGGTGGACAAGTTCGCGGTGTGCCTGCTGCACCGCTGGGGCGAGGGTGCCCAGGCCTGGGCCGCGGAGCTGCTAGGCCGGCTGTTCGACCAGGTGTCCTACCAGCCGCGCCTGTCCTCCCAGGAGCGCTGGCGGTACGAGGAGGCCAACCGGCTGTCCCGGCGCTTCTGCTCGCGGCTCATGGGGCACGTCATCGGGAGGCGGTTGGATCGGCTCCTGGGCGACCTGCGCTACGCCTATCGGTTGGGGGCGGAGGCCAAGCTGCGGCACTTCGCCCACGGTGGTTGATTGCCCCCGGGGCCGTTCGCTTCGGGTAGGGTGGGTCCATGCCGCGCGAGGCATCCGCAGGAGGTGTCGTCATCCGGGGAAGTGCCCCCACTTGGGAAGTGGCGGTCATCCGTCCGCACGGGCGCCAGCTTTGGGCCCTGCCCAAGGGCCACGTGGACCCCGGCGAGACGCCCGAGCAGACCGCGATGCGGGAGGTCCGGGAGGAGACGGGGCTCACCGTGGGGCTGCTCGCGCCCCTGGGGGAGATCCGCTACGTCTACCAGTTCCGGGGACAGCGCATCTTCAAGCGCGTCCACTTCTTCCTGTTCCGCTACGAGGAAGGGGAACTCGGGCCACTGCCCGGTCCGCGCGTGGAGGTGGATGAAGTGCGATGGGTGCCCATGGAGGGATTGGTGTCCTCGTTGGGCTACAAGGGCGAGAAGGCCGTGGCGGGGCGGGCGAGCCGCTGGATGCGCGCGCAGGGCCTGCTGCCCGAGGCTCCCCCGCCAACCGAGAGGGAGCCAGGGTAGGACACGCGGGGGTTAACCCTGCTTCTTCTCGTCGCCCGCGTACTTGCCGGACAGCGCCTCGCGCACGTCCCGGTCGAACTTCACGCGGCCCGTGGCCACCTCGCGCAGGGCGAGGACGGGGGGCTTGTTCTTGGAGGTGTCGCTGATGGGGCGGGCGCCGGCCATGAGCTGACGGGCGCGCTTGGCACCCAAGAGGACCAGCGCGAACCGGTTGTCCACGAGGGGGAGGCAGTCTTCAACTGTGACGCGGGCCATGGAACATCCTTCTCTGGCGAAAAGCGGCTGAAAACGCTGAAACCTAAAGAGGGCCCCCCGACGAGTCAAGGAAGGACGTGGCGCCCGAGCCACCCGGCGGACAGGCGCCCTGTTTCCGCCCCGCGAACGCCGCGCCGACGATGTCGCGCGCCTCCTGGACGATGGCGTCCAGGTGGCCCTGGTCCCGGAAGCTCTCCGCGTAGATTTTGTACACGTCCTCGGTGCCCGAGGGGCGCGCGGCGAACCAGCCGTTCTGGGACGTCACCTTGAGGCCGCCGATGTCCGCGTTGTTGCCCGGCGCGCGCGTGAGCCGCTGGAGGATGGGCTCTCCGGCGAGCGTGGTGGCCTTCACCGCGTCCGGCGACAGCTTCTTGAGCGCGGCCTTCTGCGCGGGCGTCGCGGGTTGATCGATGCGCGTGTAGAGCGGCGCGCCGAAGCGCGAGGCCAGGGCCTGGTAGTGCTCGCCGGGGTCCTTGCCCGTGCGCGCCAGAATCTCCGCCGCGAGCAGGTCCAGGATGATGCCGTCCTTGTCCGTGGTCCACACCGTGCCGTCGCGCCGCAGGAACGACGCGCCCGCGCTCTCCTCGCCTCCGAAGCCCAGCGACCCATCCAGGAGGCCGGGCACGAACCACTTGAAGCCCACGGGCACCTCGAGGACGCGGCGGCCCAGGTCCTTCGCCACCCGGTCGATGAGGCTGCTGCTGACGAGCGTCTTGCCCACCGCGGCCTCGGCGCTCCAGCCGGGCCGATGTCCAAACAGATAGGAGATGGCCACCGCGAGGTAGTGATTGGGGTTCATCAGCCCCTGGCTGCGCGTGACGATGCCGTGCCGATCCGAGTCCGCGTCGTTGCCGAAGGACAGCGCGTACTGGTCCTTCAGCCGCACCAGGTTCGTCATCGCGTAGGGCGATGAGCAGTCCATGCGGATCTTCCCGTCATGGTCCAACGGCATGAAGCGGAACGTCGGATCCAACACCGGGTTCACCACGGTGAGGTCCAAGCCGTAGCGCGCGGCGATGGGCGCCCAGTAGTGCAGGTTGGATCCGCCGAGCGGATCCGCGCCCAATCGCAGCTTCGCGCCGCGGATGACCTCCATGTCCACCACGTGGCCCAGGTCCTCGACGTAGGGCGTGATGAAGTCGTGCACCTTCACCGTCGGGGCGCCGCGGGCCCTCTCGTACGTCACGCGCTGGACGCCCGCGTTGCCTTGCGCGAGCAGCTCGTTGGCGCGGCGCTCGACGATGGACGTGACGTTCGTGTCCGCCGGGCCACCGTTGGGCGGGTTGTACTTGATGCCACCGTCCTCGGGCGGGTTGTGGGACGGCGTGATGACGATGCCGTCCGCGAGTCCCGTCGCGCGGCCTCGGTTGTACGTGAGGATGGCGTGCGAGATGACGGGCGTGGGCGTCGCGCCATCCGAGAAGCGCACCTGCACGCCGTGCGCGGCGAGCACCTCCAGCGCCGTGCGCTGCGCGGGCTCCGAGAGCGCATGCGTGTCCATGCCGAGGTAGAGCGGCCCGTCGTAGCCCTGCTGCTGGCGGTACTCGCACAGCGCCTGCGTCACCGCGAGGATGTGGGCTTCGTTGAAGCTGCGGCGCGCAGCCGAGCCTCGGTGGCCCGACGTGCCGAACGCCACGCGGTGCTCCGGCTCGTTCGGATCCGGCCGCTCGGAGAAGTACTGCGCGCGCAGCTTCTCCGGATCGATGAGGAACTCCGCGGGAGGGGGCTTGCCAGCGAGTGGATGGGCCATGGGCCCCGACATTAAGCGGGCCGCGTGCGGGATGGAGCCCCCCTCGTGTGGCGCTGTCGTCCGCTGATCAGGCGCGGAGGTTTCCTAGCGCGCCAGCGCCGGGGTGGGTGCGTCCGGAGCGGGGGGCGGGTCATCCTCGACGGGCATGGCCGCGTCCTCGGGGAGGATCCGCAGCAGGATGATCGCGGGCACCGCCGCGACCATGGTGAACGAGAAGAACAGGGGCCAGCCCATCCACGTGGCCAGGTACCCAGACACCGAGCCGATGAGGCGATTGGCCACCGTGCCCAGCGCGGACAGCAGCGCGTACTGCGTCGCGCTGAAGCGCTTGTGACACAGCGACATCGTGAAGGCCGCGAAGGCTGTCACGCCCAGGCCCGTGCAGAGGTTGTCCACGGTGATGGCGGTGGCGAGCATGTAGTCGTTCTTGCCCACCAGCGACAGCGCCACGAAGCCCAGGTTGGTGAGGCCCTGGCCGATGCCGAAAATGTAGAGCGCGCGGCGCATGCTCAGCTTCACCATCACCACGCCACCGAGCAGCCCCCCGACGATGGTGGCCACCATGCCCAGGCCCTTGCTCAGCGCGCCAATCTCCGTGTTGGTGAAGCCGAGGTCGATATAGAACGGCGTCACCATGCTGGCGGCGATGGCGTCTCCGAGCTTGTAGAGCACCAGGAACACCAGCACCGCGCCGGCGTAGCGCCGCCGGAAGAAGTCCTCCAGGGGATGGATCACCGCGTCCAGCAAGTTGCGCGGCGGACGCACCTGGGTGGGCTCCGGCGCCAGCAGCGTGGCCACGATGCCCACGCTCATGAGCAGGCCCATGCGGAAGTACGTCTGGGGCCAGCCGATGCGGTCCGACAGCATCAGCGCTCCAGCCCCCGCTACCAGCATGCCCAGGCGGTAACCCGTGACGTACGTCGAGTTCCCCAGGCCGCGCTCCTCCACGGTGAGGATGTCCGTGCGCCACGCATCCGCCACGATGTCGTAGCTGGCGGACAGGAACGTCACCGTGAGCGCCGTGAGCGCCATGGTGAAGGGCGAGTCCTTGGGATTCACCAGGCCCATGCCGGCGATGGCTCCCATGAGGAGCACCTGTGTCAGCAACATCCAGCCGCGCCGCCGCCCCAGGAAGGGCAGCGTGTAGCGGTCCATCAGCGGGGCCCAGAGCACCTTGATGGTGTAGGGCATGGCCACGAGGCTGAAGACGCCGATGGTCTTCAGGTTCACGCCCTCGTTCTTCATCCACGCGGACAGCGTCACCCCGGTGAGCCACAGCGGAAGCCCCGACGCGAAGCCGACGGCCAGCAGCAGCCAGATGCGCGGGCTTCTCAGGACGGAGAGGAAGGACGGGGTGGGCATGGGTGCCGAGAGCATAGAGATTTCACTCGACCCGTCACGTTCCCCCTTCGCGAATGTTCGACTGCTCGCTCCCTGGGCTACGGGTTGAGTTCGGAGAAGTCCGGGCAGCTCTTGGGGTCCCCCTCGGGGGGATTGAACCAGTCCCAGTTGCGATGGATGAAGGTGGTGTGGGCGCCGATGTCCCAGCACTCGGTGTACTTCGCCCCCTTCGCGTCCCCCTCCACGATGTCCACGCTCACCATGCCCCGTCCGTCCGGGGCCCAGCGACTGGTGAGATCCAACGTCTCCCGCAGCCCTCCGGGCACGAGGTCCGTGTCCACCAGCCGGAACACCATCTCTCCCGGCCCGTTGGGCACGGACCGATAGGCGTAGCGCGTCCCGGGCTGCGTGCGCCCCACGGCCGTGAAGGCCAGCTCCACGCGCGTGGGCAGGGCCTTCGTCTGGTAGCCGATATCCAGGCGATCGAGCAGGGCCATGTCCCGCAACAGGAACCCGTGCGCCCGGGCCTCCTTGAGGTCCAGTGACACCGAGCCCTCGCCCTTGCGGATGCCGCCATTCGCCTGGAAGCGGCCGGGCAGGAAGGTCCACCACTGGTCGTCCCCCGCGCCCGAGGGGCGGTACTGCAAGGCATAGGTGAACGCGTCTCCCTCGCGCTCCATCACGAAGCGCACGTCGTTGCCTCGGCGGTCCTTGTCCGCGAAGGGGCCCCAGACGCGCCGGTGCGCCTCGCGCAGCGTGGGCTGCCGCGAGCGGATGGCCTCCAGCAGCGTGAGCAGCGCGTCCACGCTCTGGTTGAACTGCGTGCCTTGCTTGAACGTGTCTCCCGCCAGCTCGGAGAGGTCGCCCAGGAGCTGGAGGCCCAGCGCGTCCTTGCGGGTCTCGATGCCGTTGCCGGTGACCGCCTTGCTCGAGGGGAGGCGGGCGGCGAGGTCCTCGCGCTGGGGCAGGGCGTTGAGGAACTCCAGGTCGTCGTTGGAGAAGTCTCCTCCGCACGCGGAGGCGAAGAGACAGAGCAGGGCAGGGGCCAGGGTTCTCATCGCGTGTGCCCTCATGGCTGATACGTCACCAGCGCGGCCATCTCCCAATAGCCCAGCGCGCGCTGCGCATCGACGTTGTACTGAAGGTAGTGGGCTCGGCCGCGCGTCGTGATGTTCAGTCGCGGCGTGAGCTGCCATCTCACTCCGGCGACGAGTCCCGGAGAGAGCATGTTGAAGTGTTGATCCGGCATCGCCGCGTCGCTGAAGTCTCGGCGCATCATGAGGTACGCGAGCCGTCCTCCCACGAAGGGCACCACGCGCTCCCAGGGCCACTCTGTGACGAGGCTCGTCCCCAGGTTGATCATGCTGTAGCGATACGGCGGGCCGGACAGCGTGGGCAGCGTGAGCACCGCCTGCTTTCCACCGAGCGCCACGTCCACGCCCCAGACCCAGTCGCGGCGGAAGTAGTCATGCAGCTCCGCCTCGAAGCCCACGAGCGGCACGGAGAGGAACAGCGACTGTCGCGTGGTGGAATCGAAGAAGGACTGGTAGCCGCCCGTGAGGCCCAGCGACCACCACGCGCCTCGCAGCGTCATCACACCCTTCACGGGGTCGTCGGAGAAGGGCGCATCCCGCAGCCGCGTCTCTTCCAACACGGTGGTTCGTCCGCGCCGCACCTCCACCTCGCCGATGCGCAGCCGGTCCGTAAGCCGACGCTTCACGCGGTACGTGCCCGGAGCCAGTGCCACGCGCCGCTCCTGGTCTTGCGTCTTCTCCAGCTCGGCGACCACCAGTCCGCCCGGGGTGACGAAGTAGTACTGGCCCGCGGGCGCGAGGCCGGGAACGAGCAGCCCCTCGGCGTTGGCTCGGAGGTCCGTGAGCACCAGGTCTCCGTTGCCCGCGAGGTCGTAGCTGAAGGTCGGATGCTGCGGCCCCGCGCTGCTGTCGGCGGTGTCCGCCACCGTGCGCGCGTACGCGTGGGAGTACGCCTCGAACAGGGTGACCTGTCCGTCGCCGCTGCGGTCCGCGTCGCCCAGGAGGCCGCTGGCCAGGTGGTGCGAGAAGTAGCTGCCGCCCAGCGCGTCCGACTCTTGCGAGTCCTCATCCGCCGCGCTCGACGTGAGGATGACCACGCCGCGCGCCTCTCGCGCCACGCCCGAGTCGATGTCGAACGCGGGCGCCTTGCGAGCGCCCTTCGTGCGAGTCAGCGCACCGGAACGGCACGAGTCCAGGATGGCGATGCGGATGTCCGTGGTCGCCTCCGCCAGTCGCCGCTTGAGTGCGTCAAAAGGCAGGCCGGTGTTCCCCAGCCGGAGCGCGCCATCCTTCGCGTGGCCCGAGTAGTAGACGAGCAGCGCCGTGCGCTCACCCCGAGCCTTCGCCGCGCGAGCCCGCGCCTCCAACTCGCTCAGCGCGGCCAGGAAGTCCGGCGTGCCCGAGTCCAGCAACAGGCGCATGTCGTCATCCGCCACGCCGCCCAGGCGCTCCAGCAGGTCATGCATCTTGCGCGCGTCATCGCGCGCGTAGCGCAGGGGGCGCGTGCCCTCGCCGCCCTCGTCATTGCCGGCCACCAGGGCGAAGCGGTGCACGGACTCCGCGCCCGCGACGGTGGCCCAGAGCGTGCTCAGCAGCGCGAGCGCGCGCCCCACTTGGGTGACGGCGCTCATGGCTTGAGCAAGGTCCACTGGGTCTGTTCTCCCGGCACGTCCAGCGCGGGCATGAGGTCCAGGTCGCGTCCCGAGACAGCATAGGCCCGGCGCGCCGCGTCTCGCAGGGCATCCATGTCGAGCGGCGCATCGGTCAGCAGCACCACCACGCGCTCCGCGCCCGTCCCGGTGAACTCCAGGCTGCCGGGCAGCCAGTGCATCCCTTCACCGGGCTCCACGGGCAGGCTCTCTCCGGTGTCCGGGTAGAGCGCCGTCACTTCGCCCGCCGCGTCGATGGACAGCGCCGCGACAAAGCGATGCGTGTCCGCCGTGTAGCCCAGCCGCACGCGCTCACCGGGGCGCAGCGCTTCGCGGAGGTTCGCGTCCACCACGCGCTGGGGCGCATCACCCCCGCCGATGCGCAGCTCCGCCACCGCGCCACCCTTGAGGCGATTGCTGGAAGACTCCGTGTTCATCAGCGGCCGGACCAGCACGACGAGCAGCACCGAGGCCGCGAGCGAGACGAGCGGCGCCACCCAGCGAGGACGCGCCTTCGCGCGGGTCCGGTCCTCGGTGCGATGGCGCTCCAGGGCTTGCTCGATGCCGGCCTCGAAGCGCTCGAAGGGCACCTGGGCTTCGAACTGGGATTGCACCTGCGCGAAGCGCCGCAGGACCTCCGCGCACGGGGCGCAGCCTGCCGCGTGGGACCGGGCTCGGGCGGCGTCGGAGGCGGGCAGCTCCCCGGCGTGCAGGCGGCGCAGTGTCCACTCTGACTCGTGCGCGCTCATCGAACCGTCAACTCCTCTCCGCCCAGCGTGGCGAAGTGCTCCAACCGTTTGCGCACCGTGGGGACCGAGCGCCCCAACAGCGCCGCCACCTCTTCGAGTGTCATGCCATCCACGTGATAGTGGATCGCGGCGGCTTGGGTCTCCGCGTCCACTCGCGCCAGCAGCCTCCGCACCAACACCCGCGTCTCCATCGCCTCGGGGCCACCATGTCCCTCGGGCCGGGCCGCGGCGTCGCGCTCGAACCACCGTCGCCACGCGGCGCCCTCGGAGCGCAACTGATTGAGACAGTGGTGCGTGGCGATCTTCATCAGCCACGTCAGCGGTGAGGCCTCGGCCCGGAAGGACTCACCATGGGACAGGGCGCGGGCGAAGACGTCCTGCATCGCGTCCTCGGCCTTGGTCGCGTCCTTGAGCAAGTAGCGGCAGCGCTCCTGCACGCTGCCGCCGTACTTCGAATACAGCTCGCGCAGGAAGGCGCGCCGATCCTGGGAGGCACCCCCTTCGATGACCCGGAGGATCGGCTGGCTCGTTCCTGTCACGCGCCCGTCAGCCTACCGCGACTGGCCTCACGGTGAGGAGTAGACCGGCGAGGTGAACGCGCCGCAGTCCGCCGCCTCGGTGCCGTAGCGCGCGGCCAGCTCCAGGCTGAAGCGGAAGTAGGTGCTCTTGAAGTCGGTGTTCCAGCACTCGCTCACCGTGGCCTGACCGGAGAGGTCACCGCCCGACAGCTTGATGTCCGTGCGGCCGTTGCCCAGGTTCGCCCAGCGGCTCTTGATGGCGAGCTGCTCCAGCTTCGTGCGCGTCGGGTCGATGTCGATGTTCTTGTTGAGCACGTAGTCGAACTCCCCGCCCGCGCCCGGCGTGGCCTTGTAGTGGTAGTCCGCGTCCACGCGCACGTCCTGGGCATCGTTGTCACGCACCTTGCGGAAGTGCGCATCCACCGTGGTGCCCGACGTGTCGCTCAGCCGCGCGTAGTCGATCTCCGCCGTGCCCAGGTCCTTCTGGTTGCCATTGGGCAGCGTGCGCGCCACATCCCAGTCGATGAGGATGCTGCCAGAGCCATAGCCGCGCGCGCGGTGGCCGGTCGCGTCCAGCACCACCGTCTGCGAGCCGGAGAGGACGACCTTGTAGGCGGTGTCCGCGTCGCTCTTGGCCTTGCCCTCCAGCACCCACGAGTACGTCAGGTCGCCCGTCTTGGTGACGGTGAGCTTGTACGTGGTGGGGCTCAGCGCTCCGGTGAAGGGGCCCCAGATGGCCTGGGTGTCACTCATCGACGAGGGCACGTGCTGGGTGATGTCGGAGATGAGGTCGAGCACCCAGCGCGTCCCGCCGTTGACCGTGGCGGTCGCGGCGATGGTGAGCTGGTAGTACTCCGCGGTCTGTCCCGCGGCGGAGGCGGAGTCGAGTCCCTGGCCCGTCGAGCCGGGCGACTTCACTTCGACCATCTCCTTGGCGGGGAGGCCGTCCTTGAACGACTCCTCGTCGTTCTTCGGCGTGGAATCACAACCCGCGAACAGCAGGGCGGCACACAGCAGGCTCTTGCGCAGCATGGTTTCGGCGTCCTCTCGCCGGCCCCCGGCGGGCCGTGCATGACGAGTTCGCCCCAATGGACACAGCGGTCGCGGAAAACAGAAAGCGGCTCATTTTCCTCGGTCGCCGCGCCCTGAAAACAAGGGGTTGGGGGCCGCTCGTCTGCCCACCGGCCGCCCTCGCCCGCTCGCCCGACCGCCGGACCGAGTCATCCCTACCTTTCCGCCATGGAAAAACGACACCCAAACCACCCGGGGGAGATGGGGACGGATGCCGCGCTGGCCGAGCAGGCCCGGACTCCCGACGAAATCAACGCCCGGGCCGAGGCGGTCGGGCTCCTGCTCGATGCCGGGGTGCCGTTCGTGGTGGGCGGCGCGTATGCCTATGCCACGTATACCGGCATCTACCGGGACACGAAGGACCTGGACCTCTTCCCGCGCAAGGCGGATGCGGTGCGCGCCCTGTCCATCCTGGAAAACGACGGCTGGCGCACCGAGCGCACCGACGAGGTCTGGCTCTACAAGGCCTTCAAGGGCGAGTACTTCGTCGACTTCATCTTCTCCTCCGGCAACGGCGTGGCCAAGGTGGACGACGCGTGGTTCACGCACGCGCGCGTGGCCCGCGTCTTCGGACATGACTGTCTGGTGGCGCCCGCCGAGGAGATGATCTGGTCCAAGGCCTTCGTCAACGAGCGCGAGCGCTATGACGGCGCGGACGTCAACCACCTGCTCCTCAAGGCGGGACCGACGCTGGACTGGGAGCGGCTGTTACGGCGCTTCGACCGGTACTGGGAGGTGCTGCTCAGCCACCTCATGATGTTCCGGTTCGCGTACCCCTCCGAGCGCGACATCATTCCGGACTGGGTGATGGCGGAGTTGGTGGGGCGCACGCTCCAGTCCATCCGAGACGGAGGCTGGGACGACAAGCTGTGCCGAGGCAACCTCGTGTCGCGGGTGAACTACCACGTGGACATCCACCACTGGGGCTTCCGCGACGGCCGAGCCTGGGACGAGAACGAACGAGAACTGGGGGACGAGCGTGGCGCGAGACCCGAACTCGAGAATTCGGCTGGCGGCGGTCGGTGACCTGCACTGTCGTGAAGACCACCACGGGCGCTTCCGGTTGTTCGTCAAGCAGGTGAACGCCTCCGCGGATCTCCTCCTGCTGTGCGGCGACCTCACGGACCGAGGGATGCTCGAAGAGGGTCGCGTGCTCGCCGAGGAGCTGTCCGCGCTGCGCGTCCCCTGCGCCGCGGTGCTCGGCAATCACGACTATGAGCACGGCCAGGTGAAGGACATCTGCGCCGAGCTGGCCAAGGTGGGTGTGCACATCCTGGACGGCGACCACTTCATCTTCGAGAAGGTGCTGGGCGTCGCGGGGGTGAAGGGGTTCGCGGGAGGGTTTGGCAACGCGACGCTGCAAGCCTTTGGCGAGGCGCAGACGAAGGCCTTCGTGCAGGAGGCCGTGTCCGAGTCGCTCAAGCTGGAGGCGGCCCTGAGTCACCTCGACACGCCCCAGCGCGTGGTCATCATGCACTACGCCCCCATCCCCGAGACGCTGGAGGGCGAGAACGTGGAGATCCGTCCCTTCCTCGGCACCAGCCGCTTGTCGATGCCTATCGACCATTACGGCGCGGCGTATGTCTTCCACGGCCACGCGCATCACGGCTCACGCGAGGGCCGCACCAAGAGCGGCATCCCCGTCTACAACGTGGCCATGCCGCTGTTGGCCAAGTACACCCCGGAGCAGCGCTTCGTGTTGCTGGAGGTCTGAGCGGGACGCGTGCTCAGGGCTCGGCGGCATCCGCTGGTGCTTTGACCTCGGGCGTCGCGGGGGCTCGCACGTCGTCGGGGCGCCACGGCAGTTCGTCCACCGCCAGCGCGGGGATCTCCAGCACGTCCGGCCCGGAGCCGCGCACATAGAGGGACTCGGCTTGATGGGGGACAGCGTTCCCGACCGTGAGCCGAGCCAGCTCGTGTCCCGCCGCGTCCTGGAGCGAGATGCCGCGCGCGGTGTCTCGCAAACCATACGCCTGCCAGGACTTCTTCTGGAGTGCCTGGGATGACGTGGCTCGGAGCGCGCCCAGTCGCCCGAGGATGGAGAGGACCCGGAAGTGCTGGACGGGCTGCGGGGTCGCGCCCTCCAGCGTCCAACCCTCGCGAGCCTCGGAGGCGCGCACGAGGGCGAACGCCGGTGCGCCATCGCCTGGCGTGATGCTCACGCGTCGCACGTCCTCACGCCGGAACACGAGCACATGTCTGTCTTTCAGTTCCGTGGGGTCGAGGTCGAGCAGCGCTTGGGCCTGGTCCGGGACTTCGGCGAGCACCGCGCGCGAGCCTTCCTCCCGGAGCGCGGCCGTGCGGGAGTCGCTCGCAGCGCTCGAATGGCTCAAGCGGATCCGCACCGGCTCGCCCGTGAGCGGCACGAACCGCGCGTCCACCTCGGGCTTCTCCAAGCCCAGCGTGCGACGGGCCTCCACGCTGTCGTCGGGGAAGGCGAGCGCGGTCTGCCCCACGAGCGCGGAGAGGAGCTTCGCCACGCGAGTCGTCTCCACGCGAGCGGCCACGGGCTTCACCAACATCCAGGCCGACCCGTCCGCCGCGCGCTCCAGGACATACGCACGCGAGCGCGTCGTGACGGTGATGGTGCTGAGCCGTGGCTCCGCGAGCGGCCCCAGGACGTCCTTGCTGCGCAGCGCATAGGTGCTCTGGTCGAGCGCCACCCGCGTGGTCCCATCGGCCGAGTACACCGTGGGGTCTCCGTCCCGCCGCAGATACACCGAGGCGTCGAACGGATTCTCATTTCCGCCGGCCAGCTTCACGGTGCGCGCATGCGTGGGCTCATGGGCCTCGAAGCCCTGGGCCTCGACCTCGAAGACGGGGGGCGCAAGGCCGTACTGGCGCAGGTCCGCCGCGGAGGGGTTCTCCGTGACGGTCGCCTTGGGCTTCGCGGTCGCGAGCTGTCGAAGCAGCGCCTCCACCGTGGACGCATCCGCCGGAGCCTCCACGGGCGCGGTGAGGCGCCAGCCCGTGGTGTCCTTCACCAGCTCCGTGGTCGCGCCGTGCGCCTTCACCGTGAGCCGCGTGAACGAGAGGGCGGGAGGGCTCGGCGCAGGAGCGGTTTCGTCGGAGGCTGGCGCGGAGGCGAACGCGGCCGGTGTCGGTTTCGCTCGCGACGTGTCTGAACCTGGCTTGCAGCCGGTGAGCCCCAGCCCCGCGAGGACGAGCGCGAGCCCCCGTCTCATGCGTGCTCCCGTCGCGCGAGCCAGACCGCGAGGCCCAGTCCCAGCAGGGACAAGGGCAGGAGATCCATGGCCACAAGGCGCACGCCCTCGATGACGCCGGGGCTCAGCTTCAGCGTGGAGACGGCTCGGTCCGGAGGGCGAAGGGTGATCTTCTCGACCTGCGTGCTCGCCCACGCCAGCGAGTTCATCACGAGGTTCCGGTTGGGCTCATGTCCCCAGTTCGGATCCAGGATGAGTTCCGAGTCCCCCACCACCACGAGGCGCGCCTCATCGCTGCGCTTCGCGTTCGCGTCCCGCGTGGGACGCGTGCTGGCCGCCACGAGCGTGAGCTGACCTGTCTTCTCGCCATCGGTGGGCGTGGCGTCCTCGGCGGGGTGGGTCTCCACCCATGCATAGGGAGAGGTGAGCACCACGGGTTCTACGTGCACTCCGGGCAGCGTGCCCGTGCGGAGCAGCGAGAAGCTGCGCGCGGTGACCATCTCGACGTTCAGCGCGCGCGCCTGAAGCGGCTTGCCGATGGCGTGCTCGCTGTAGAACTTGGACACGACGACGTAGGGATTGCCGGCGTTGAACTGCGTGTCCGCCACGATGCCCTCGTCGAGCGCCACGCCATGATCCGAGAGGAGCGAGTCGAGCCCGTCGGACACGGTCGCCTCGGCGAAGTAGAGCATGCGTCCGCCCTCGGCGAGGTACGCCTGGAGCACGTCAATCTCCGGCGCGGTGTAGCGCGTCTTCGCGCCCGCGATGATGACGAGCGCGGCGTCTCGCGGGACCTGCTTCTGCCCGGCGAGGTTGAGGGACTCGGCGGTGTAGCCCTCCGCCGCGAGCTGATGCCCCAACTCCGCCAGTCCATCGCCCGGACCGTCAGCTCGCGCCGAGGGCTGTCGCTCCAGCGGCCACTCGGCATGGCCCGTGAGGAAGTACGCCTTGCGCGTGCCCACCGCGCTCAACTGGATGAGTGCGTTGGTCAGCTCCTGCTCGGAGACACCATGGAGCGCGAGCCGTGATTCCTTCGCGCCCTCGCCGCGCACCAGCATCACCGTCGTCTGTCCTGTCTTGAGCTGGAAGCGCGCGGCGAACTCGGGGTTGCGGCTCGGGTCCTTGAACGTGAAGTCGAAGCGCTCCGGCGCCTCCTCGTGGTAGCGCCGGAACAACGCCTCCAGCGCGTCGTAGGACGCATCATTCGGCGGGAGCAGCCCGATGGCGGTCACCTTGTCCGGGAGCGCCGCGAGCGCCGTGTGCGTCTGGGGCGCGAGGGTGAACAGGCGATCGCGCGTCAGGTCCCAGCGCGGCCCATGGCGGAACGCCAGCACGTTGAGCGCCACCAGCGCGACGAGCGCGGCCGTGACCGCCAGCACGCTGCGCACCGCGAACGCGCCCCAGCGCACGGTGGTGAGCTGCGTGAAGAGCGAGCGGTGGAGGGCATACGCGATGCCCAGGAACAGCAGGCCGACGCCGTCCTTGCACGCGGCGGCGAGCACGCTCCCCGAGCCGAGGAGCAGCGGGAGGGGACTGGTCAGCACGAGCAGCAGTCCGAACGCACCCAGGAATCTTCCGATGGAGGGCAGTCTCATGAGTCCCTTCGAGGCCAGAGGCCCGTCACATCCACCGCTGCGCTTCCACCGCGCGGTGGGTGAGCAGCAGCGAGAACACGATGACCGAGGCGAAGAACACCAGGGCCCGCACATCCACCACGCCCTGGAGCAAGCCCTCCAATTGCGTGTCGAAGGACAGGTAGCTCACCCACGAGCGCAGCGGCTCCTCGAAGGTGCGCGTCAGTCCACGCAGCAGCATCCACGGCAGCAGCACCGCGAAGGTGAGGAAGGCCGCCACCATCTGGCTCTCCGTCAGCGCGGACAGGACCATGCCCACCGCCATGCACGTCGCGCCCCAGAGCAGCAGGCCGCCGTAGCCCAGCAGCACGGTGGTCCACTCCAGCGCCTGTCCCTCCTCGCCGTGGTTGAAGGCCGTGAGCAGCAGCGGGAAGGCGAGCGTGAGGCCCAGCGTGGCGCCCATCACGCCCAGCCCGCCCAGGTACTTGCCCAGCACGATGTCGAGCGGACGCACGGGCGCGGTCATCAGCAGCTCGAACGTCTTGTTGCGCTTCTCCTCCGCGAACAAGCGCATGGAGAGGAAGGGCGCCACGAACAGCGTGATGATGAGGACTGCGCCCCAGAGCTGCACCACCACGCCGTCCGTGAGGTTGCGGTAGACGACCGAGTCCGGTGGGAGCCGTTCCCAGCCTTGCTCTCGGGCCAGGTCCTGCACCTGCTGGAAGGTTTCGAGCAGGCCCACGAAGAAGAACGACGAGAGGGCCGCCATCGCCGCCAGCACGACGTAGACCCACGGGGTGGTGAAGGAGATGGTCAGTTCCTTGCGAGCAATCGCCAGAGCGGTGCGCATGCGCGAGGTCCTTGTCGAGAAGAGGGAGGGCGCCCGCGTCAGGCGGCGGTCAGCTTGATGAAGACTTCTTCCAGCGACGTGTGCGCGGCGTGTCCATGCGCGGCGGCCAGCGAGCGGAGGTCGTCATAGGCGACCTTCTTCCCCTGATTGAGGATGAGCACCTTCTCGCAGGTCATCGTCACCTCCGGGAGGATGTGCGTGGAGAGGATGACCGTGTGCCGGCCCGCGAGGCCCTTGATGAGCGCGCGCACCTCGGCGCGCTGAGCGGGATCCAAGCCCTCGGTGGGCTCGTCCAGGATGAGCACCGGCGGCGAGCCGAGCAGCGCCTGCGCGATGCCCACGCGCTGCTTGTAGCCCTTCGACAAGTGCTGGAGGACGCGCCCCAGGACGTGCTCCACACCAGTGAGCCCCGCCACGCGCTCGACCTCGGCCTGGAGCCCTCGGCCGGGCAAGCCCTTGAGCTGCCCGACGAACTTCAGGTAGCCGTGCACCGTCAGCTCTGGATACAGCGGCGGGGTCTCCGGCAGGTACCCGATGCGCCGCTTCACCTCCATCGGCTGCGCCACCACGTCGAACCCGCCCACCTTCACGCTGCCCTCCGATGGAGGCAGGAACCCGGTGAGAATCTTCATCGTCGTGGACTTGCCCGCGCCGTTGGGCCCGAGGAATCCAAGGATTTCTCCCTCTCGCACGGAGAAAGAGAGGTCTTCGATGGCCACTCGGTCGCGGTAGCGCCGGGTGAGCTGGCGTACCTCGATCATCGGTCCTTCGCTCATAAGATGGGACCTTACAATGGGCGGGGAGGCGTTGATGCCAATCGTGGTGCAGAAGTACGGCGGCTCTTCGGTCGCTGACGTGGAGAAGATTCGCAAGGTCGCGCGGCGCGTGAAGGAGAAGCGGGACGCCGGCTACCAGGTGGTGGTGGTGGTGAGCGCCATGGGCGACACCACGGACGAGCTGCTGTCTCTGGCCAAGCAGGTGTCGGCGGATCCCCCCCGGCGCGAGCTGGACATGCTGCTCACCTGTGGCGAGCGCATCTCCATGGCGGTGCTGTCCATGGCGCTCCAGGAGATGGGCGTCGAGGCCATCAGCTTCACCGGCAGCCAGAGCGGCATCATCACCACCGACGCGCATGCGCAGGCGCGCATCGTGGAGGTGCGGCCCTATCGCATCCAGGACGAACTGGAGCGCGGCAAGGTGGTCATCGTCGCCGGCTACCAGGGCGTGTCCTTCAAGAAGGAAGTGACGACGCTGGGGCGTGGCGGCTCGGACACCACGGCGGTGGCGTTGGCGGCGGCGCTCGACGCGGAGTCGTGCGAAATCTATTCGGACGTGGACGGCATCTTCAGCGCGGATCCGCGCGTGGTGCCGGACGCGCGCAAGCTGGAGTCCCTCGGCTACGACGAGATGCAGGAGCTGGCGAGCGCGGGCGCCAAGGTGCTCAACGCGCAGGCCGTCGAGTGGGCCAAGGCGCGCGGCATCACCATCCTGGCGCGCACCGCGCACGGCCAGGGCACGGGTACGGCGGTGCGCGAGCTGACGGTGCCGTCGGATCCGCGCGTGAAGGGCGTGACGTCCGAGGCCGAGATGATGGTGCTCTCCGTCGCCTCGAGCGTGCCGCTGGCGGAGCTGCTGGAGTTCCTCGACGCGCGCGGGGTGCGCGGCCGCTCGCTGGGGCATGACGGGCTGGACGGCGCGTCACGTACCTTCCTCGTGATTCCGTTGGCGGATGTGCACGGGCCGGAGGCGCTGCGGCGCGAGCTGGGCACGCGCTTCGGTGAGGGCGTGGCGTGGCGTGACGAACTCGGCACCGTCACCTGCGTGGGCGTGGGCCTCAACGCGGACTGGGCGCCGCTGCGGCGCTCGCTGGGCGCGGCGCAGGAGCTGGGGGCGCGCGTGTTCGCGTTGCACACGTCGCCGCTTCAGCTCACGTTGCTGGTGGAGAAGGCGCACCTGAAGCCGCTGACGGCGCGCCTGCATCGCGAGCTGCTCGGCGCGTGACGCGTCGGAAGTGTTGGAATTGATTCTCCGTCCCGAGCAGGAGGCTTTCTTTCTGTTCGGGCGAGCCTACCCTCCGCCACTGAACGCTGGGGACGGAGGGTCCTCTCATGGGATGGGCTGGCCGTTGGGTCGCGACCGCGTGCGTGCTGGCTTGTGTGGCCATGGGCATGGCCGGATGCAAGGCCTCGAACGCGTCGCCCGCCGTCCATCCGCCCGGGGATCGCCATGATGAACCTCCCGTGAGTGGAGGCTCGGATGGCGGGACGACGGAGCCTCCGCCCACGGATGGAGGCACCTGGCCCAATGAAGCAGGTGGGCCCGATGGCGGCACGGGGAACCCAGATGCGGGGCCGTTGCCCAACCGCGACGCGGATGCGGTGCGCCAGGAGAACAAGCGCCCGGGGACCACCGCGTGGCGCCTCACGCACACCGCCAACAACCGGGAGATTGAAGGCTACGCCCTTGAGACCTCGGTGACCCAAGGGGACACGCTGCGCGTGGCGGTCTCGCTGTCCGACCCCAAGGAGTTCAGTTGGTACGTGTACCGGCTGGGCTACTACAGCGGCTCGGGCGCGCGCGAGGTGGCGCGTGGCAGCCACGTGCAGGGCATCCGTCAGCCGGACTGTCCCGTCGAGCGCGCCACGGGGGTCATTGCTTGCACCTGGACGCCCACGCTGGAGCTGCCCGTGAAGGAGGACTGGGTGCGCGGCGTGTACGTCGTGAAGCTCGTGCGCGAGGACACGTTCCAGCGCTACGTGCCCTTCGTGGTGCACGACGCGAACCCGCGCCCCGAGGTGGCGATGATCATCCCCACCGCCACCTGGGCCGCGTACAACACCTGGGGCGGGACGAGCCTCTACGACGACCAGAACCGCGTGATGAAGGACCTGGGCGTCGCGCGCGCGTTCCAGTCTTCCTACGACCGGCCCTTCGCGCGAGGCCAGGGCACCGGGCACCTGATGGTGGACGACATCAGCGTGGTGACGTGGCTGGAGTCGCAGGGCCTGGACGTGGGCTACTTCACCGACGAGGACATGGACGCGCGCTACGACTTCTTGAGCGGCGCCAAGGTCCTCATGTTGTCGGGACATGACGAGTACTGGTCCAGCCGTCAGCGCGACGCCGCGGACCGGGCCCTGTCCGAGGGGCGCTCGCTCCTCAACCTGGGCGCGAACAACGGGTACTGGCAGGTGAGGATGGACGCCGCGCGCGATGGTCGGACCCGGCGCATCGTCACGTGCTTCAAGGGCCATGACAGCGACCCGTTCAAGGATCAGCGGCGCACGGTGAAGTTCCGCGAGCTGCCCAAGCCGCGCCCCGAGAACGGCCTGTTCGGCGTGATGTTCAACAGCCGCTGGCACCAGTGGTCGTTCCCCGCGGTCATCACCGCGCCCAGTCACTGGGCGCTGGCGGGCACGGGCCTCAAGACGGGAGACACGCTCTGGATGTCCAACGGCTATGAGTTGGATCAGCGCGTGGACAACGGCTTCGAGCCGGAAGGTCTGGAGGTGCTCGCCGAGTCTCCCGCCTTGTCGCTCCAGGGTGCCTTCGGCTACTCGCAGATGGTGGTGCGCCAGCAGGGCAGCGCCTACGTCTTCTCCGCGGGAGGCATCGACTTCGCGCAGAAGCTGGCCGGCACGCCCGATCGTCAGCCCGACGCGAGGGCGGGGCGCATCGTGGCCAACGTGCTGTTCCGGGCGATGGGCCACACCGTGCCGGAGGCCTTGGTGCAGTTTCAGCCCCCCGCGACGCCGTCCGCGACCGGCCCTTTCGCGAAGGATGTGCGCACCGTGGCGGGCAAGCCGGGCAAGCGCGGCGCCGCGCTTGGACGCATCGCGGAGGACTCGCTCGGCGCTCCGGTGGCGGTGGCGGTGTTGCCGGGCGGCGGCTGGGCGGTGGTGGATGGACTGGCGAACGCGGTGAAGCGCATCTCACCCGAGGGCGAGGTGAGCACGTTGCTCGGAGATCTCGCCGGACCGCTCGGCATCGCGGCGGACGCGGCGGGGAACATCTACGTATCCGACTCGGACAACAGCGTCATCCGGCGCATCACCCCGGGGGGACGCGACGAGGTGTTCGCGGGCTCCGGGACGGGGCTGCTGGATGGACCCGCGAGGTCCGCGTCGTTCAATCAGCCCGCCGGACTCGCCTTCACCCCGGATGGCAACACGCTCCTGGTGGCGGACTTGAACAATGGCCTCATCCGCCGCATCGACATGACGACCTCCGAGCACCTCGTGTCGACCGTGGGCGGCGATTGGCTCTATCGCCCGTCCGCGGTGACGGCGGCCTCGGATGGGACCCTGTATGTCGTTGAGTCGGGGATGTCCCGCGTGGTGCGCCTGCGTGGAGGCGCGACCACGGTGATGACCGGGAGCGTGCCGGGCTACCAGGATGGCCCGGCGTCCTCCGCGCAGCTCATGCCCTACCTGGGCATCGCGCTGCTGAAGGATGGCTCGCTCGCGATATCGGACCCGGGCAACTACCGGGTGCGCCGGCTCCTGTTCACCTCGGAGGGCGCACCGGATCGCCTGACGACGCTGGCGGGGACCGGGCGCTATGGCTTCGGGGGCGGGCCGGGGGGAGACGCAAGCCTCGTCCTCCCCGCCGGCCTCGCCCTGGGCCCGGACGGCACGCTCTACGTCGCCGACGCGGGCAACGCGCTGGTGCGCGCCATCACTCCGTGACGCCCGCGACCGTGTTCGTCGCGGGGGTGGCGCAGCCTGACTCCACGGCGCCAACGTCTGGTGCCGCGCCGCAGAAGGGCAGCCCCACGTCCGCGCCCTGATCCACCGCGCTCGGGCCTGGGGCCAGGGTGGTGGTATCGGCCAGCGCCGTGCCGCCCTCGCGCGAGTTCGCGTCCTGCCCGGACTGCTTCCAGACGGTCAGCGACTGCCCCACCCAGTCCGCTCCAGGGACGAAGAAGCTGGCCGTGGAGAAGCTGGCGCCTTGCGCATACAGGTTGTTGTCGAGCTTCAGGCCCGGCGCCTGTCCACCCAGGCTCACGGCGCTGCGAGCGGCGAAGATGTTGTTGCGCACGGTGACGTTGGTGGAGGCCCCGCCGGTGCCATGGCCCACCACGAGCGCGAAGCCCTCGACGTCGGTGACGGTGTTGTTCAGCACGCGCACGTCGGTGCCGTTCTCGATGCGCATGGCCGAGCCCTCGGGCGCCACCACGCCATGGATGCGATTGCGCTGCACCCGGATGTTGTTGGGCGGCGGGCCCACGCGGTTGCCACCCACCGCGACGCCGATGGACGTATCGGAGATGTCATTGTTCTCCACCACGACGTTCTTCGCCGAGTAGTGCACCACGATGGCCTCTCCACGCGAGGTGGTGGAGTTGCGGAAGCCGTGCATGCGATTGCCGCGCACGGTGACGTCGTGACACGTCTTGATGTCCGTCGCGTTCTCGCGGTTGTCGTGCAGGTGGTTGTTCTCGATGAGCACGCCCTGCGCGGGCGTGTCGTTGCTGAAGCCCTCGGGCCCCAGGCACTGCACGGAGTCGCCGGAGTTGTCGTGGATGTCGTTGTCGCGCACGGTGATGTCGCGCGACGTCGGAGTGATGACGATGCCGTGCGAGTCGTCGTTGTCACGACTGAAGTGGTGGATGGTGTTCTTCTCGATGGTGATGCCATGAGCGCCGCCGTCGGTGCTCACGCCACTTCCGAACGACCCGTGATGGATGTCGTTGCCCGTGAGGACGGTGCCCTCGGTGTTGCCACTGAAGGCCACGGCGACCTGGCGCTGGCTCTTCCCATCGATGTCGAAGCCCTCGATGGTCCAGTAGGGGCGCTTGACTTGCATCATCGCCCACGGTCCCGAGATGGGAACGATGTGGGGAGTGCCCTCGCCGCGCAGCGTGATGCGGGCGTCCTTCGTGCCGGCGGCCACGCTCTCGTCGATGAGCAGCTGCTCGGCGTAGGTGCCGGATTGGACGCGGATGATGTCGCCCGCGCCCACGACGGAGAGCGCCTTGGAGATGGTGCGCAGCGGGGCTTCGCGCGCTCCGGAGGCGCTGTCATTGCCCGAGGGGCTGACGTACCACTCGTGCGCGTATTGCGGCGGCGGCACGACGGGAACCTCCGGTGTGACCACGGGCGGCGGCGTCTCGGTGCTCGGCGTCGTCGTGGGCGGCGGCGTGGGAGTCACCGGCGGCGTGGGCGTGACAACAGGGGATGGCGTGGGGAGGGGTGTCTCCTTGTTGCCAGGGGTGGTGTTGGCCTCGGAATCCTTGCGTTGGCCACACCCCGCGAGGGTGAGACAGAGCGCGCCGGTGAGGTACAGGCTTCGCAGCGTCGGCATGGGTTCGGCTCCTCCTTTTTGAGCGGAGCCGAGAACGCTTCGGGGGACGAGCGGTATTCTGCCTGGCGCGAGTGCTGTCTACCGAGCGACCGGGGCGCCAAGCCCCTTGGGGTAGGCATCGCGCGGACGAATTCCTATCACGCGCGGAGCGCTACAGCAGCGCGCTCGTGCCGGGCGAGTGGGTGACACAGGGCCTGGATGTTCGCGTGTCGGGCGAGCCTCCGAGGCTCAGCCCGAACGTGATGACTTCGAGCGCCTACAGCGGGTGCTCGGGCTTGGGAGGCGGCGGGGGCAAGAAGAGCTTCGCCGTCCCGGGATGCAGCAGACACGCCTTGGGCACGGGCGCGGGCAAGAGCGCGCCATGCGGCGGTCGCGTGCAAGCACCTGTCGCCACGGAGGGAGCTGTCCCTGAGGTCGGTGTCGCGGTGAGCGCCTCGGTCGCGGGCTGAAGCGGCGGGGTGGAAGGGCGCTCGTCCGTCCCGTCGGCCACCGTCCCAGGCTCAGGTGGATCCTCCGGCTCGCGATCCAACCCGAGGATCGCATCGACTCGCTCGCTGTCCTCGTCGCGAGTCTCCTTCGCGCGCGCCGAGGCACACGCCGCCACGACCGTGGCCATGGAGATGACCACCCCTCTTCGCACCCACCCGCCCATGCCACCCCTCCGCTGCCTGCTGTCTGGCAGGGTCCGTCGTGCCCGGGGTGGGTGCAACGCGTGCCCGGACGCTCCCCCCTGCCTGGGGAACGAGCCCGCTGTTCAGGACGCGGGTCGCCAGCGCGCGCGGGGCGGAGCGAGCTGACGACCCCCGGACGGGGTGGAAGGGCGGACGATGTCCCGGGACCCATTGGCCATGGTCCAGCCCCAGGCGAATCCCCACATTCCGCGCGAGGCGGTGCGCGGAGGAGTGTCGACGATGCTTTGCGAGAACTGCAGGTCCCGGCCGGCCGTGGTCATCCTCAAGCAGCGCGCGGGGGGGCGGGAGGCCACCCTCAACCTCTGCAACCACTGCGCGAGCGCCATGGGCATGAACTCCGGCTCGCTCGGACCCAACGGGTTCGGCAGCCTGGAGAGTCTCGTTGAGCAGATGATGGGGCCGCGTCCGAAAGGGCGCGAGAGCCTCCTGGCCCAACTCTCCGAGATGGCCCAGCAGGTCCTGGAGAACGCCGCGCGCCTCACGCTGGAGTGGGGTTACGAACGCATGCGCAGCGAGCACCTCCTGCTCTCCATCCTGCGCAACGTCCCCGAGCTGCGGGAGCTGCTCAAGTCCATGGGCGCACCGGTGGACTCCTACGAATCCCAGCTCGAGGGCGTCATGCCTCGCCGCGAGCCGAGGCGCGCCAAGGGCGTGGGGCTGTCCTCGGGCGTCAAGCGGGTGCTCCAAATCTCCCGCTTCCAGGCCATCCAGATGGGGCACACCTTCATCGGCCCCGAGCACCTGCTGCTGGCCATCCTCCAGGAGGGAGAGAGCTTCGCGTCGCAGTTCCTCTCCGGCATCAACGCGGATGAGCTGCGCCAGCGGCTCGCCACGGGGGGGACGCCCGCGGGCACTCCAGGCACGGGCATGGGGATGGGGGGCGGTCGACGTGGCGCGGGACTGCCGCCGAACCTCACGCGCTTCACGCGCGACCTCACCGCCATGGCGCAGGCGGGAGAGGTGGATCCCGTCATCGGGCGCGAGAAGGAGATTGAGCGCGTCATCCGCATCCTGAGCCGCAAGACGAAGAACAACCCGGTCCTCATCGGCGAGCCGGGCGTGGGAAAGACAGCCATCGCCGAGGGGCTCGCTCAGCGCATCATCGGGGGCGACGTCCCGGATGTGCTCAAGGACAAGCGCGTGCTGTCCTTGGACCTGGGAAGTGTGCTCGGTGGTACGCGCTTCCGCGGTGAGTTCGAGGAGCGCTTCAAGGGATTGATGGACGAGGTCCGCAACCTCAAGGGTCGCATCATCCTCTTCATCGACGAGGTCCACACGGTGGTGGGCGCGGGCGGCGCGGAAGGTTCCATGGATGCGTCCAACATGCTCAAGCCCGCGCTCGCGCGAGGTGAGCTGCAATGCCTGGGCGCCACCACGCTGGACGAATACCGCAAGCACATCGAGAAGGACGCCGCGCTCGAGCGTCGCTTCCAGCCGGTGATGGTGTCCGAGCCCACGCCGGAGCAGGCCATCGAGATCCTTCGCGGCCTGCGCGACACCTACGAGGCCCACCACCGCGTGAAGATTCTCGACCCCGCGCTGACCGCGGCGGTGGAGCTGTCGGACAAGTACGTCAATGACCGCTTCCTGCCGGACAAGGCCATCGACCTGCTCGATGAGGCGTGCGCCATGGTGCGACTGGGCGCGCGCACGTCGCCGGACCGTCTGGGCGCGCTGGAGGAGGAGCTCGCGCGCAAGGACAAGGAGAAGGGCGCGGCGGTGGCGGGCGAGCGCTACGACGAAGCCAGCCGCCTGAAGGGAGAGCTGGAGTCCCTGCGCGCCGAACTGGAGGGCCTGCGCACCCAGTGGCAGCAGAAGAAGGGCGTCACCGAGCCCACGGTGAATCCCGAGGACATCGCCACGGTGGTGAGCGAGTGGACGGGCATCCCCGCGCGCAAGCTCCAGCTCGAAGAGGGGCAGCGGCTGCTGGAGATGGAGGAGTCGCTCAAGCAGCGCGTGGTGGGACAAGAGGACGCGCTGCGCGCCATCTCCGAGGCGGTGCGTCGGGCGCGCGCGGGACTCAAGGACCCCAATCGGCCCATCGGCAGCTTCTTGTTCCTCGGGCCCACCGGCGTGGGCAAGACGGAGACCGCGCGCGCCTTGGCGGACTACCTCTTCAACGACGAGAACGCGATGGTCCGCCTGGACATGTCCGAGTTCCAGGAGCGCCACACCGTGAGTCGCCTCATCGGCGCGCCTCCGGGCTACGTCGGTTACGAGGAAGCGGGACGATTGACCGAGGCCGTGCGGCGCAGGCCCTACTCGGTGCTCCTCTTCGACGAGGTGGAGAAGGCCCACCCGGACGTGTTCAACCTGTTGCTCCAGTTGCTGGATGACGGGCGGCTCACCGACTCGCGGGGCCGCACGGTGGACTTCAAGAACACCGTCATCCTCATGACCTCCAACCTGGGCTCGGACATGCTGGGCAACACGCGCGGGTCGCTCGGCTTCCAGCGCACGGCGGAGGGGGTGCGGACGTCGGACGATCGCGCGAGCGAGGCGGTGATGAACGCTCTGCGCGGCCACTTCCGCCCCGAGTTCATCAACCGCATCGACGAGATCATCGTGTTCCGCCCGCTCGACGCGCCGCAGCTCCGCAAGATTGTCGACACGCTGCTCGTGTCCACCCGCCGCAAGCTGCACGGGCAGAACGTGACGCTGGAGCTGTCAGACGCCGCGCGGGACGCGCTGGCCGAGCGCGGCTTCGAGCCTCGCTACGGCGCGCGTCCGTTGCGTCGGCTCATCCAGCGGGAGATTGAAACGGAACTCAGCCGCATGTTGCTGCGCGGCTCGTTGCGAGAAGGGCAGCGCGTCCGGGTGGACTTCCAGGCCGGCCGCTTCACCTTCCACACCGAGGGCGGCGTGCCGGAGCAGGAATCGACCTCCGAGCCCGCGGCTCCGCCGCCCGCGTGACGTGACTCACCGCGCGCGAGGGGCTCAGGCCACCTTCGCGCGCAGCCGCCCTCGGCGCCGTTCGATGGCCGCGCGGCCCTCGGCCTCGCTGGCCACGAACTCCAACTCCATGGACGCCTTGCCGAACAGCGAGGCGCCGATGACGAGCGACTTGAGCACGGCCTTCTGGGCGAAGCCGGCCCCGTAGCCCACCATCGCGTGGAACCAGTCCGGCGAGACGTTCTGCACCAGATGCGTGCGCGCCGCCGGCTCCACCCCCGAGCCCGTCAGGTCCACCAGCACGAACACCGGGCCCCGGCTCGCGGCCTGCCGGTACATCTCCACCACCTGCTTCGCACCGTCTACATCGAGCGTCCCGCGGAACGTCACCAGGAGCAGATCAGGCGACTCGAAACGCCCGTGACTCTCCCCGAAGGACCACTGCGTCTGGGTTGCTGTCGACACGATGTTTCCCCCCTTGTGCAAAGGCACTCAATTCTAAGGCGACCCGCACCGCGCCACGCAAGTCGTTGCCTTCGTAACGCAATGAACTCTGTCACCCATGCTGAATAGGTAATTCGTGTTCACTCGGTGTCTGAATGTGTCGTCCGTCGGTATTCCTGAGGGTTGTCTGGAAAACACCGTGTGACGTGCCGGCAGTTATCGTGGTTTGCGGTGTTTGGTCCGAGGGGAGGGCGTTGTTGTCGCGAGGCCGAGATGCTGTGCTGCGCATGTTTCGCGGCCTGAGGGTGGAGGGGGCGCTGGAGCCTTGGGGGCGTCCAGCGGGGAGGGCTGAGCATGACTGTGCGGACCAAGGTTCTGCTGTTCGCGGTGACGGCGATTGGCCTTGTCATGGGGATGAGCGCGCTCGTGTGGCTGGGCGCACATCAGGGCCGACGCACGAGGGATCGCGCGCTCGTGGCGCAGCGACAGGCGGAGCTGCTGCTGGGCCTGCGCGCCAATGCCACACACTATCTGCACGGGCTGGCGGACACGGCCATCGCGAAGCAAGACACGACGGTGGTGCGCGACGAGGCGCTGCGACACGCGGAGGGAGACTTCGTGCGACTGGCGCAGCTCGCGCGCGAGGAGGCCCGCGCGTCGGAGGACACGCCAGATGAAGAACTCGAGCGGTTCCGCCAGCTCGCGGACGGCTATCGTCGATGGTTGCGCGAGACGGAGGCGGGGCTTCGCGCCGCGGGGCCGGAGGACCTCGCGTGGCGTCTGCACGCCGCGCTGCATGTCTTCGCGCGCGAGCCCGAGCCGGAGATCCTCCAGGCCTGGGAGGCCGAGCAGCAGGAGACGGCGGAGTTGCTCGAGGAGAGCACGCTCGCGTTCGATCGCGCGCGGTGGTTGGGGGGACTGATTCCGCTCGCGGCGCTGCTGCTCGTGGGGGGGCTGGCGCTGGCCATCGTGGTGCCCCTGCGGCGCTCGTTTCGCACCATCCTGGAGGGCGCGGAGCGCCTCGGCCACGGCGACTTCGACTGCCTGCTCCCCGAGAACTCACGCGACGAGTGCGGCGCCCTGGCGCGGGCCTTCAATCGCATGGCGCGAGAGCTGCGGGACACCTTGGCGGAGCGACAGCAGCGCGTGCGCCTGGAGGCCGAGGCGGTGGGCCGGGAGATCCGCAGCGACAACGCGCGCCTGGAGCAGACGGTGCGTGAGCGGACCACCGAGCTCGAGCGCGCCAACGCGAAGCTGACCGAGAGCCTTCAGGAGCTCCAGGCCACGCAGTCGCGGCTCCTCTTCGCGGACCGGCTGGCGTCCGTGGGGCAACTCGCGGCGGGCGTGGGGCATGAGATCAACAACCCGTTGGCCTTCATCATCGCCAACCTCCAGTTCGTCGCGGGGCAGCTCGACAAGGTGGATGGTGGGGGCCTGTCCGGACGCCAGCGCCTGGAGTTGCAGGCGGCGCTGGCTGAAGCAGGGGAGGGCGCCGAGCGGGTGCGGGTCATCGTCAAGGAGCTGCAGAACCTGGCGCGGCCGGACAGCTTGGACACAGGCCCGGTGGACCTGGGCGCGGTGGCGCGCAGCG
Source organism: Myxococcaceae bacterium JPH2 (assembly GCA_016458225.1). Classification (NCBI taxonomy): domain Bacteria; kingdom Pseudomonadati; phylum Myxococcota; class Myxococcia; order Myxococcales; family Myxococcaceae; species Myxococcaceae bacterium JPH2. The sequence goes on from JAEMGR010000008.1 coordinate 29,124, forward strand.
CGGTGAAGATGGCCATGCACCTCATCCGTCCCAGGGCCGGGCTGGTGCTGGAGGTGGACAGTGTTCCCGCGGTGCTCGGCAATGGCGGGCGGCTGTGCCAGGTGCTGCTCAACCTGCTGCTCAACGCGGCGCACGCCATCGAGCCGGGGCGCGTGGAGTGGAACACCATCCGACTCAGCGCTCGCGAGGAGGACGGCTGGGTGCGCGTGGAGGTGAGCGACACGGGCTGCGGCATCGCCACCGAGCACCTGGACCGCATCTTCGATCCGTTCTTCACCACGCGGCCGGTAGGGACGGGCACGGGGCTCGGGCTCGCGGTCTGTCAGGGCATCATCGCGGCGCACGGGGGCGAGCTGTCCGTGGACAGCGAGGTGTCACGGGGCACCACGTTCCGCGTGCGCCTCAGGACCTTCGCCCAGCCTTCGCGCGCGACAGGCGACACACGGAGCTTCACCGAGCGCGAGTCACTGCCCGCGCGACGGGACTACGAGCGCGCGGGGTTGGAGGCGGAGCAGGCCAGCTGAATCGACTTCAACCCCGGCGCGTGCTGGCGAGGATCCACTCAAGATAGGGCGCGTGTCCGTCGGCGATGTCCACGCGGAGCACCTCGGGGACCTGGTACGGATGCAGCGCCACGAGGCGCGCGCGCAGCCCGTCAAAGAGGTTCGCGCGGCTCTTGATGACCAGAAGGACCTCCGACTCGTCTTGAACCTGTCCCTCCCAGCGGTAGATGGAGCGCAGGCCCGGGACGAGGTTGCAGCACGCGGCCCACTGCTCTTCCACGAGGGTTCGCGCCAGCTCCGCGGCCTTCTCCTGGGTCGGCGCGGTGGCGAGCACGAGGATGGCGTCCGTCACGGGTGAGGCCATGGCGCTCAGCGACCGGGGCCGCGAGGGCCACCCGCGCCGAGGGACGGATGCGTGTCCATCTCCTGCCGCGTGCGGCGGCGATCCGGCGTGTCCTTGGGCAGCTCGACGAAGGTGCACATCTCGCAGAGCCGGCTGTAGATGCGCTCGCCCACGCGCTCACGCAGCAGCTCCGTCTCCTTCACCGCCGCGCGCGCGTCCTCCGTGCTGCGGTAGCCGGTGGGCGCCTGCCGTGCGTTCTTCCGCTCGGGCTCCAGCGAGTAGTTCGTCGCGAACAGCGTGGTGCGGCGCGCGTTGTAGCGGCGGGCGATGAGTTCATCGAGCGTCTCCATCTCGAAGGGACTGCCGCGCCCCTTGCCCAGCTCGTCGATGGCGAGGACCTCCACCTCGGACAGCGGCCCGATGATCTCCCCGCCGCTCTTGCCCTCCTGGAAGCCGCGCCGGATGGTGGCGTACAAGAGGGAGATCTCCACGTAGCGCGTCCGCACGCCCAGCTCGAGGACGAGGTGCGCCAGCGTCGAGGCCAGCAGGTGCGTCTTGCCCGTGCCCACGGGCCCGCTCAGCACGAAGCCCTTGGACGGATTGCCCTTCACGTACTGGTGGGCGAAGTGCATCGCCACGCCGCGACCGCGATCCTGCGCCTCGTTGAAGGCCCGGTAGTTGTCGAAGCTCGCGTGCGCGACCACGCCCGGCATGCCCACGTCGTTGAACAGCGTCACCCGCTTGCGCCGGTGCGTGCAGACGCACGGCTCCAGCACTTCGTAGCGCCGAGAGCCCACCTTCTGGCTGAAGGTGGCCTCGCGCTCGACGAGCACGTGCCCCTTGCCTCCGCACACGGTGCAGAGCTCCGAGCACGCGCACACCTTCGCGCCCGCCAGGTCCCCACGCCGCTCGATGACGTAGGTGCGCCCCGCGCACACGCCACAGCCTTCGCCGACATTCGCCTTCGCAGCCATCTCGCCCATCGCCATAACACCGCCTCCTGGGCCCGTCAGCTCTCTGCTCGCGTGTTCAGCGCGCGCCTGCGCTTCAGGACTCCTGGATCCCCAGTCGGCGCCGCACCACCGCGAGCACGCGGAAGCGCCGCGACAGCCGCCGGGCACGCGACGTCATCACCTGCTGGGCCTCCATGCCCGCCTGCGCCTCGCGCCACGCGCCCACACGCTCCACGCGGGGCAGGGCGCGCAGCATCAGCAGGAGGGACAGCGCTTCCTGGGCATCCAGGCGGGCAGGCTCCTGGGGAACCTGCGCCAGCACCGTCTGCCGCAGCCAGCGCACCCGCGGGGCGAGCGTCGCTTCCCGCTTCGCCACGTCCTCCAGCGCCGTGCACAGCCGGGCGTGGCGCGTCTCCTCCCAGGTGCGGCTCTTGCGCCTCGTGGCGGTGGGCACCTCCTCCGTGCCCACCCCCGCCGACAGGGAGCGATACTTCTTGATCTCCGCGTCCACCGTCCGCTTGCAGGCGCGCAGGGAGCGCAACACCGGCTCACCCGGGCGCGCGTCCCACATCGCCTTCTCCGCCGAGCGCGCAATGCCTCGCGCGACCACCTCGAAGGGAACTTCTTCCCGGGCCCAGGACGTCAACAGCTCGGTGTCCAGCGCGGACAGCATCAAGCCGGCGCCGCGCACGGCGAGGAAGTAGTCCTGCACCAGCTCTTCGAAACTGGCGCTCTCGGGGAGGAGACTCATGATCCGCGCACGACTCCAAGCAATGCAGCCGGTCAGCCGGCCGGTCGCATCCCATTACCCGGTGGGTCCGACAAGGCAACCGCCGCGCGGTCTTTTTCACAGCACTTGTGGAAGATTTTCGGCTCGTTCTCCCTCGAAGCGCCCGTCCGCCAGTCTGGGTTGACCCGCCGCGCGGAAACCGCGCATAGTGGGCACCTCCGAATGGAAATTCCCGAAGATTCCCGGACACTTGCCAACAAGGCAACGCTCCAGGAACGCCGGTCCCCCCGCCCTAGGAAGACCATGCGCCGTTCGCTCCTCGTCTGCCTCGTGCTCCTGGCCTCGGTGGCCGCCGCCCAGGAAAAAAAAGCGCCTCGCGACGCAGACCTCGGCAAGAAGTCCACCACCAACATCGACAAGTCCCTCGCTGGCGACATCACGCGCAAGAAGGACGACACCGAAGCGGCTCCCCAGCTTCAGTACGATCAGTTCCGGCTGGGCGTGGAGTTTCAGGTCGCGTCCAAGCGCCGTGAGCAGATCGAGTCGCTGAAGAAGATCATCTCCCTGTCCGCGGATCAGAAAGAGGCCCCCAGCCTCCTGTTCCGCCTGGGCGAGCTGTACTGGGAGGAGTCGAAGTTCTACTTCTTCGAGGCCAACCGCAAAGACGACGACCTCATCGGCGCGATGAACCGCAACGACGCCGCGGGTCAGCAGCGGGCCAAGGCGGAGAAGGCCGAGCTCCAGGCGCGCCAGAAGGAGTACGGCAAGCACGCCGTCGAGCAGTACACGAAGATCGTCCAGGAGTACCCGAAGTTCGAGCGCACGGACGAGGTGCTCTTCTTCCTCGGCCAGTACCTCATGGAGGACGGCCAGGACCGCAAGGCGCTGGTGGCCTTCAAGCGCCTCATCGAGAAGTGGCCCCAGTCCAAGTACATCCCGGACGCGTACTTCGCCTTCGGCGAGTACTACTTCAACAACTCCAAGGGGAAGCGCCCGGAGCTGGAGAAGGCGCTCACCGCCTACAAGAAGGCGGCGGAGTTCCCGGAGAGCCAAGTCTACGCCTTCGCGCTCTACAAGCAGGGTTGGTGCTACTTCAACCTCGCGGACTACGCGGCGGCCAAGGACAAGTACAAGACGGTCGTCCTGTTCGGCGAGCTGGCGGGTGCCAACGCGGTGGAGAAGGACGCGGGCAAGAAGGGCAGCAAGAACTCGCTCGTGCGCGAGGCCCGCAGCGACTACGTCCGCGCGTTCGCTCGCGAGGGTGACGTGACGCAGGCGCGCGAGGACTTCAGCAAGGTCGCGACGAATCCCGAAGACCGCTTCGCCATGATGAAGACGCTGGCGAACCTCTACTACGGGGACGGCAAGGACCGCGAAGCCGCCATCACGTTCAACGCCCTCATCAAGGAGAAGCCGCTGTCGCCCGAGGCGCCTGGCTTCCAGGGGAAGATCGTCGACTGCATCCTGCGCATGGGCAACAAGGAGCGCACCGTGGCCCAGGTGCGCCGGCTCGTGAAGATCATGAAGGACGTCGAGTCCTCGGGCGTCATCAAGGACGACAAGGACAAGAAGGCGCTCGCCGAGGCGAAGGAGATGTCCGAGCGCACGCTCTCGAACCTCGCCGTCACGTGGCACAACGAGGGCAAGAAGACGCGCAACGAGGAGACGTTCAAGTTCGCCGACGCGGTGTACAGCGACTACCTCACGCTCTTCCCCGAGAACCCCAAGGCCTACGACCTGCGCTTCTTCTGGGCGGAGTTGCTCAACGACAACCTCCAGAACTACGAGAAGGCCGCCGCCAACTACACGCTCGTCGTCCTGCAGGACGCCAAGGTGCTGGAGGCCAAGGACGAGAAGGGCAAGCCCAAGCCGGGCAAGCCGGGCAAGTGGCTGCCCAACGCGTCCTACAACGCGGTGCTCGCCTACGACGAGGTCGTGAAGGCGGCCGAGGCGCGCGGTGAAGGCAAGAGCGAGGCGGCGGGCTCGGACATCACGAAGAAGATCGCCATCCCCACGCTGAAGAAGTCGCTGCTGGACGCGTGCGAGCGCTACCTCAAGTACGTGCCCAAGGGCGACAAGCGGGTGGAGATCGCCTTCAAGGCGGCGAACATCTACTACCGCCACAACCACTTCGACGAGGCGGTGCTGCGCTTCAGCGAGATCGCGCTCGGCTACCCGGACTACAAGTTCGAGAACGGGGAGCGCGCCGCGGAGATCGCCGCCAACCTCATCCTCGACTCGTACAACCTGCTCCAGGACTTCGCGAAGGTGAACGAGTGGGCGCGGCGCTTCTACGCCAACGACAAGCTCGCCACGGGCAAGTTCCGCGATGACCTGGCCAAGCTCATCGAGCAGTCGTCGTTCAAGCTCGTCAGCCAGTTGGAGGAGAAGAAGGAGTTCTCCAAGGCGGCCGAGGCGTACCTGAACTTCGTGCACGACTTCCCGCAGACGGAGATCGCCGACCTGGCGCTCTACAATGCGTCTGTCGACTACTACAAGGCGAAGAGCCTGGATAAGGCCATCGAGGTGCGCAAGCGCCTGTTCGCCGAGTATCCGCGCTCGAAGTACGTGCCGGACTCCATCTACGCGAACGCCGAGGCACTGGAGGCCATCGGCGACTTCGAGGACGCCGCGGGCACCTTCGAACTCTATGTGCGCGGCTACGAGCGCAGCCTGAACGAGAAGGGCGGCGGTGTCGTCGTGGCCGCCAAGGGCCGTGGCAAGCACGCCGCTCGCGGTGGCAAGCGAGGCGCGGCGCCCGTGCCCTCCGAGTCTGGCAAGCCCGCCGTGGTGCAGAAGTGGGACGAGACCAAGGCGCAGGTGGCGCTGTTCAACGCGGCGACGTACCGCGAGGGACTGGGCCAGCTCAAGGCCGCGCTCAAGAACCGCGAGCACTACCTGGAGCTGTGGCCCAAGTCGAAGGACTACGAGCAGGTGCTCCTGTCCATCATCGACCTGTACACGAAGCAGGGCGCGTACTCGAAGTCGCTGAAGATGCTCGAGGACTACGAGCGCGACAACGCGCGCTCGGCCAGCAAGATGCTGATGGCCGAGGGGAAGATCGTCGACATCTTCGAGAACAAGATGCACAAGCCGCGCGACACCGCGCGCATGTACAAGCGCATCTCCGACTACTACGACCAGCTGCCGAAGCGCGTGCAGACGTCGCTGGAGAAGCCGGCCCTGGCCGCCGCCGCGCAGGCCAACCTGCTGGCCATCGAGCCGGACTGGAACGAGTACAAGCGCCTGAAGCTCTACTGGGGGGCGCCGCCCTCGCCGGATCGCTTCAAGGCGTCCGTGGTGGACAAGAGCCGCGCGCTGGAAGTGGTGCAGAAGAAGTATGTGCAGACGGTGGCCATGGGTGCGCCCGAGCCCGCCATCTGCGCGCTGCAGCGCATTGGCCTGGCGTACGACCACATGGCGGACCGGGTCATCAACGCGCCCATGCCGCGCGGTCTGGATGACGAGGGACAGCAGGCGCTGCGCGACGAGTTCGCCAACCAGGCCCAGCCGCTGAAGGACAAGGCGACGGAGGCCTTCGCGGGCGCGGTCGCCAAGAGCCGCGAGCTGGCGGTCTACAACGACTGCGCGGCCCAGAGCCTCAAGCTGCTGCGCACGACCTACGCGCCGGATCGCTATCCGGAGATGCCGGAGGAGAAGGCCGCGCTGAAGAACCGCGAGCTCATCATCGGAGGCGATCTGCTGGTCGCGGTGCAGGACGTGCCGCCGCCCGCGCCCGCCGCCGCCGCCGAGAAGCAGGCCAAGAGCGAGGAGCTGCGCGAGGACCTCTCCGCGCTCACCAACCAGCTGCGTCAGCAGACCGAGTCGCAGGTCGGTGCGAAGCCGGCGGCGGGTCCGCAGGACGGCAACGCGACCAAGAAGCCGGCGGATGATCAGGAGCCGGAGGACTTCCTCTAATGAATCGTACCCATCTCTTGCGTCCCGTCCTCCTGCTGGCGGCCACGGCGCTCGTGGCCTCGGGCTGCTCCACGACGAAGGCGGCGGCTCCCACGGGCCCCACCAAGCCCACCGTGGTCACGAAGACTGGCCCCGAGGAGGCGCCCACCATCTCCAACCGCGCCAAGCTCCTCTTCGAGGACGCGGTGAAGTCCTTCGACGCGCAGAAGAAGGCCAAGGCGTTCGACTACCCGTCGCTGGAGCGCAAGTTCAAGGCGGCCCTGGAGGCGGACGCCAACCTCGCCGAGGCCGAGTACAACCTGGGCGTGGTGGCCGAGCGGCAGGGCAAGAACGACGAGGCCCGCGCGCACTACAAGGCCGCGCTCACCACGAAGCCGTCGCTGCGGCAGGCCTCCGAGAACCTGGCCATCCTGAGCCAGAACTCCGGTGACGTGGCCGGCGCCGTCGCGCTCTACCAGGACGTGCTCCAGCGCTATCCGGATGACGCCAGCTCGCGCGCCCGGCTCGCGGAGATCTACCGGCAGACGGGTGACCACGACAAAGCCATGGCGCTGGCGCGCGCTGCCCTCATGCGCGACCCGCAGTCCACCACCGCGCTGAAGGTGATGATCCGCAGCTTCCTGGACCGCAAGCAGCTCGCGATGGCCAAGCTGGTCGCGCTGCGTGGCGTAAAGATCGACGCGGCGGATCCCGAGATGCAGCACGCCGTGGGCCTCATCCTCCAGAAGGAAGGGGACAAGGAGGGCGCGCAGCTCCAGTTCAAGCGCGCCCTGGAGTCTCGCGCGGACTACGTGCCGTCGCACGTCATGCTCGCGCAGCTCGCCCTGGAGTCCGAGGACTACCCGGGCGCCGAGGAGCACCTGCGGCGCGTCCTGCAGGCGGATGGCAAGAACGCCGCCGCGCACCTCGACCTGGGCATCGCGCTCAAGGGGCAGGGCCAGTTCGACAAGGCCATGCAGGAGTACGACGAGGCGGAGAAGCTGGACCCGAACCTCGCGGCCATCTACCTCAACCGCGCCGTCATCCTGCACCGCGTGAAGGACGCGCCGGAGCGCGCCGTGGAGCTGTACAAGAAGTACGTGGCCATGGCCGGCGGTGACGTGGCGCTCTCGGGCGAGGCGCCCGTGTTCGCGCTGCTGCGCGAGGCGGAGAGCATCGTCCAGGCCAAGCGCGAGGCGAAGGCCTCCGAGGATCAGGCCAAGCAGATGGAGGCGCTCCAGGCGCAGCAGCAGTCCGCGCTCAAGGCCGAGGAGGCCAAGCAGAAGCCGGCCCCGGCGCCCACGCCGGGTGGGGCCGCGACGCCCGTCAACTCCACGGGCCCGTCCACCCAGGCCACTCCGGCCACGGGCACGACGGGCACTCCCGCGCCCGCGGCTGCCACGCCCGCGACCTCGCCGGCCCCCAGCCCCGCGAAGTCGAAGGCCGCGCCGGAGAAGAAGAATGCAGGAGCGGCGGATTCCGAGGAGCCGTCCGACGACCTGCTGTGAAAACGGAAGCGCCCGCGCGTACCTTCGCTGTGGCGTGGGCGCGCGGGATGATGCGAACCTTGTGCGTCCCCGCGATCCAGGGGACGCGACGTGCATGGTGGCCCCGCGGGGCCTTCGTGGAGGCGGTATGCGGAACCTGCTGATGCTGTGTGTGGCGCTGTCGGTGTTCCCGGCGTTCGCCGCGGAAGATGGTGGCGGCAAGGGGCAGGGCGGCGAGGGCGCGGCGCGCACGCAGAAGACGACGAACATCGACTTCGAGGACGACACCATCGAGGGTGACCTCACGAAGCCGGATGGCGAATACGTCGAGGCGCGCAAGACCGTGAAGCACTCGAACCTCATCCGCGTGCGCGAGGACTTCGAGGACAAGGTGATGCAGTCCGTGGGCGAGCTGTAGTCGCACTCCTGGGCGGGAACCTCCCGTCGAATCCGTTGTCGAAGAGCGCAAAAGCCACTCGGGAGCTCTCATGGCCGTTCCGCTGACACTCAAGGTCTTCAAGGGCGACACGCTGGTTGCCTCGAAGGACTACGAGCGCGACATCATCAAGATTGGTCGGCTGTCCTCCGCGCACCTGTGCCTGGACGACGACAAGGTCAGTCGCATCCACTCCGTCATCGAGGTCTCCACCGACGGCACCATGTCCATCATCGACATGGGCAGCGTCGAGGGCACCTACGTCAACGGCAAGCGCGTCACCAAGGGCCAGGTCGCCTTTGGAGACGAGATTCGCGTGGGTGGCACCACCATCCGTCTGGAGAATCCGGCCGCGGTCGCGGCGGTGAACCTGGCGGCCGCGGTCGCTACCGCCGAGGCGCCCACGGACAAGAACCCCGTGGTGGCCGCCGCTCCGGCGCCTGTTGCCGCTCCGGTGGTGGCTCCCAAGGTCGCTCCGGCGCCGCCCCCGGCCGCGATGGATACCTCGTTCGCGACCACGCAGAAGCACGCGGTCACCACCGCGGCGCCCGACGACGATGATGCCCCCGCCGCGCCCGTGGATGCCGCGCCGCGCGTGCGCACCGTGCGCCGCTCCAAGTCCAGTGGCCCCATGGGCGTGTCGCTCCGGCTGCTGTGGGGCGATCAGCGCGTGGGCGAGTTCTTCATCGCGCCAACCAAGACGAAGAAGCTGTTCACGGTGGGCTCGGCCAAGGGCGTGGACTTCGTCATGGGTGACGCGAAGCTGGGTGCTCCCAGCTTCGTCGCGCTGCAGGCGGACGGGTCGAGCTTCTCCGTGCGCTTCACGGGGAAGATGAAGGGCGAGCTCACCCGGAAGGGCGAGGCGCGCGACCTCAAGGCCGTCATCGAGTCCGGCAAAGTGTCGCACGAGGGCGAGGCGTACTCGCTCACGCTGGAGGCGGACGACTTCTACTGGGTGGACCTGGGCGGCGTGACGCTCGAGGTCCAGTTCCAGCCGGTGCCCAAGCCGGTGGTGGTCCCGCTCGGCGAGAACCTCGACTACACGGCGCTCAACATCTTCCTGGTGATGTTCTTCATCGCCACCGCGTTCGTCATCCACTCGATGAACCGCACGGATCGCGGGGACGAGTACTCGGACGAGCTCAACGGCAACGATGCGCGCATCGCGAAGCTGATCATCAAGCCGCCCGAGACGCAGAAGAACAAGTTCCTCGAGAAGCTCAATCAGCAGAAGGAGAAGAAGTCCGGGGAGATGGCCGCCAAGAACCGCGGCGACGAAGGCCAGATGGGCAAGAAGGACGCCGCCAAGACGGGCAACAAGACCGCGGTCAAGGGTGATCCGAACAAGAAGGATCAGGCCCGCGCGCTCACCGCGAAGATCTTCGGCGGTGGCAAGGGCGGCATCTCCACCATCTTCGGCAGCAACGGCCTGGGCGGCGAGCTCAAGAGCGCCATGGGCAACATGTTTGGCGCGCGCGCGGGTGACTCGGCTGGCTTCAACGGCATGGGCCTGCGTGGCAACGGCGGCGGTGGTGGCGGCACCGGTGACAGCATCGGCATCGGTGGTGTCGGCACCAAGGGCCGTGGTGGCGGCACCAGCGCGTATGGCACCGGCGTGGGTGTGCTCGGCGGCAAGCAGAGCGTGGACGTGGGCATCACCTCGTCCGACCCGGAGGTCATGGGCTCTCTGGACAAGGAACTCATCCGCCAGGTCATCCAGCGCAACCGCGGCCAGATTCGCTTCTGCTACGAGAGCTTGCTGAACCGCTTCCCGAAGCTGGGCGGCAAGGTGGCCATCAAGTTCGTCATCAGTGCCAACGGCAGCGTGGCCTCGTCCAATGTCTCGCAGTCCACAGCTGGAAACGCGGAACTGGAGATGTGCGTGGCTGGCCGTGTGCGCACGTGGAAGTTCCCCGAGCCCAAGGGGGGCGGCTCGGTCATCGTCACGTATCCGTTCAACTTCAAGCAGGCCGGCGACTAGCGCCGACCTGGTCTCTCGCTCGGCGAGCGGGCTCTGAGTGGGCCCGCTCGCGTGGTCTTTCCGACCCCCGCCCCCGCGGGTGTCGCGCAACCCCTCAGGCACCGAATGAAAGTCCTCGCCCCATTTGCCCTGTGCGCCACGTTCCTCCTCCCCTTGGTCGCGGGTGCCCAGGAAACCTCCTCCAGCGTCGCCACCGCGGACCGCCCCGCCGTCACGTTCGATGAAATCGAGCGGGGCGTTTATTTCTCGGTGCTGGGGGGCCCCAGCTTCATGGTGAACCCGCCTGCGTCCCAGGGGCCTCGTCCCTTCTCCACCGGGCAGATGGCGCAGGTGGAGCTGGGGGTGGACCTGGGCCAGCGCCTCTCGCTGGGCGTGTTCCTGATGGGCACGGTGAACCGGGCCGGCTCGGACTACGTGGGCAACTCCCAGGGCGCCGCCTCGGGCGACTTCTCGACGATCGTCCCGGGCGCGGTGCTGCGGGCCCATCTGGTGGGCTTCGCGGACAGCCAGGAAGTGAAGCGGACGTGGATCTATGCCCGCGCGGGCGCGGGCTATGCGATGTTTACGCCGAAGAAGCTCCTCCCGGATTCCGACATTCTTGTGTTTGCCGGGCCCGGAGTGGAGTACTACACACGGCTGCGCCACTTTTCCGTGGGTCTTGAGGTGACGGGGAACTACCTCGTCTCCGCGGGCACTTTCGGGTTCGCTGTGGCGCCGAACATTCGCTACGCGTTCTAGCGGGAGATTCACGTGGCTCAGGAGAATGGAAGCGGTGGGCCGCGCCCAGGTGGGCGCGGTCGGGATGGGGGTGCGCCGGGCCAGGGGCCGCGCCGCGATGGTCCTGGCGGATTCGGTGGCCGGGGTGGACCGGGCGGCCGAGGCGAAGGACGTGGCCGGGGTGAAGGCCGAGGGCGCGACCGCGACGCGGGGCCGGTGGGGCCTGGGCAGCGAGTCATCGCCGAGCTGAGCACCCTGGAGAAGGCCCTGTCCAAGTCGGACTTCTCCGCGGAGAAGGGGCCACTCGAGGCGATTGTCCGGTCGCTGAAGCCCATGCGGCTCAAGTCGCTGGAGGACCTGGACCTCAACACCCGAGGCCGCCTCATCACCACGATGCTGCGCGTGCAGCGTCAGGTGAAGCCGGCGCTGCCGGAGAGCGTACCGGCCGAGGCCGCTGCTCCCGCGGAAGCTCCCGCACCGGAGGCCGAGGCCACCGAGGCCGCCGCCCCGGCTGAGGGCGCTGCGCCCGCCGAGGCCGCTGCCGCCGAGCCCTCGCCGGCCGAGCAGGCGCGCACGAAGTTCAATGCCTGGACGGACGTCATGTTCCTGGTCGGTCGCGTGTGGCGCGCCGCCGGTGACGCGGACCGGGCCGAGACGGCCTTCACGGCCAGTGGTCGCCAGCCGACCGCCGAGGCCGAGGAGCCGGCGCCGCGCACCGAGGAGCGTCGCGAGCGTCCCGCCGAGCGGGGCGAGCGTCGTGACCGCGGTGAGCGTCGCGAGCGCCCGGAGCGCGGTCCCCGCCCGGAGCGGAGTGCCGCGGGCGAGCGTCGCGAACGCCCTGAGCGGGGTCCCCGCCCGGAGCGTCCGGAGCGCGCGCCGATGCCCGAACTCACGGGCGAGTGGCCGGAGCAGGCCAAGCAGCTCGAGGGCATGGGGCGCACGCGTGACGCGGCCCGTCTCCACGAGCGCAACAACTCCTACGCCGAGGCCATCCGCCTGTTCGAGGCGGGCGGCGACCTCAAGAGCGCCCTGCGCAACGCGCTGGCCGGTCAGGACAACGACGCGGCCCGCCGCTTGGTGGGAACGCTCCCGGCGGAGCAGATCGCCGCGACGCTGGAGAAGGCGGGCGCCTACGAGCTCCTCATGGAGCACTACGTCGCCAAGGGTGACTTCGAGAACGTCGCCCGGCTGTACGAGCGCGCGCGCCAGTTCGACCAGGCGGCGCTCGCGTACGAGCGCGCCAACAAGCTGACCCTGGCGCGCAAGGCGTACGAGCGGGCTCGGGACATGGCGAGCGCCAACCGCATCCGCGGCCTCGAGGTGAAGAACCTCGTGGAGCGCGGCGACCGCCTGGGCGCGGCCACCCTCCTGGTGGCGGTGGGCCAGCGGCGCGAGGCCGTCGAGGTGCTCGGCACCCTGCCGCCGCCCAAGGCCTTCCACTTCATGCAGCGCCTCAAGCTGGATGAGGAGGCCAAGACGCTGGCGCAGCGCGAGCTGGCCCGCGCCGAGCAGGAGCAGAAGCCGGCGGGCCGCGCCCGTTGGCTGGAGCTGCTGGGTGACACCGCCGCCGCGGCGGAGACCTGGGAGCAGGCTGGCCGCAAGGACAAGGCGCTTCCGCTGCACGAGAAGATGGGCAACATCGCTCGCGCGGCGCAGCTCGCCGAGGAGCTCCAGCTGCGCGAGAAGGCCCTCGCGCTGTACACCCAGGTGGGCGATGCCGCCGGGGTGGAGCGCGCGAAGGCGCTGCCCGAGGCTCCGGCCTCCGCGCCTGCCGCCGACAAGTCCGATGCGAGCGACGAGGGCGACGACAGCGCGTCCGCCGCCTCCCCGTCCGGAGAGCAAGAAAGCCAATAATTTCCGTCGGTTGACGGGTTTTGCATGATTGCCCGGGGGCGCCCGCGGCCGGTAGAGTCCGGTCGCTGGCGCCCTCGTTTCATTCCTCCTATCCCTGGCCCGCGACTCTCATGGAACAGACGACCTCCCCGCGTCCCACGCTGCGTGTGAGCGATGATCGGACCTTCATCGAGGCCGAAGCGGCCTTGGAGAAGGCCGGCCGTGTGGAGGAGCTGATCCGCCTGTACGAGGGGCGCTCGCGCGACGTTCCGGCGGACGAGGCCGTGCGTCTGTTGTGCCGCGCGGGAGAGCTGGCCCACGAGCGGCAGCGCAACGCGCCACGTGCGGAGGAACTCCTCAAGCGCGCGCTGCTGGTGGCGCGTGACCCACTGCCCGCATTGCGGGGCTTGAAGCGACTGAACGAGATTCGCCAGGACTCGGCGGCGCTCGCGGACGTGCTCGAGCGGCTTGGCGCCGCGACGCAGGGCGAGGAGAGCGCGAGCCACTACCTGAAGGCCGCGGACCTCTACGAGCAGAAGCTGTTCCGGCGGGACCGCGCGGTGCTGTGCCTGCAGCGCGCCGCGCGAGCGAAGCCGGAGCGCAACACGTTCCGGCGCGTGCGTCAGCTGTTGCTCTCGGAGGAGCGCTTTCAGCCCGCGTTCGAGGCGCTGCAGCGTGAGCGCGCGGCGCTCGGTGACACCGGCATGGCCGAGGAGTACGCGGCCCTGGCGGAGCGTCTGGTGGATGACCCCACCGAGCACGCGCTGACGCAGCAGGTGCTGGAGGTCGCGCGGACCCTGGAGCCGCAGAACGCGCGGGTGGAGAAGGCGACGCGCGCGCTCCAGCGCTTCGAGCAGCTCTGGCGCGACAAGGTCCGCATGCTGCGCTCCATGTCGCTGGAGGAGCGCGACCGCAAGAGCGCGGCGCGGCTGTCGCTGCTCGTGGCCAAGCTGTTCGCCTGGTACGACCCAGGCGCGGCGGGGAAGGTGAAGGAGGCGCTGGATCGCTGCTTCCTGCTGTGGCCCGCCATGCCGGAGGCCCTGACGCTCATCGAGAAGCTGGCCGAGCGCGCCGGAGACTTCGCGCCCGCGATGGCCCAGTTCGAGGCGATGGCGGGCGAGGCGAGGGATCGCACCGCCCAGGTCGACCTGTGGCTGCGCCTGGGCATGCTGCGCCTGGGGCGGATGAACGACGCGGCGGGCGCGCTGGCGGCCTTCGAGAAGGCTGTCGCGGCGGACGCGTCGCGCGCCGATGCGGCGAGCCTCGCGGCGGAGCTGATGCTGGAGCAGGGACGCTCCGCGGAAGCGGTGGCCACGTTCGAGCGCTACCTGGCCACGGTGAAGGACCGCTCTGTCCAGGCCGGGCTGCGGCTGCGGTTGGCGGATCTGTGTCTCTACCAGGTGAAGGATCCGGACGCGGCGCGCGGGCACCTGGAGACGGCGCTGAAGTTGGATCCCACGAACGCGCTGGCGGCCTTCCAGCTCGCGCGACTCCTGGCGGAGGACGACAAGCCCGAGGAGGTCCTTCCGCTGTTGGATCTCGCCATGCTCGCCCCGCGTCCGCGCGCGGAGCGGGTGGCCTTCTGCGAAGCCCTGGCGCTGATGTTCGAGGAGCAGGAGAACGCGCGCGGCGCGTTCGACGTGCTCGCGCGAGCGCTGGAGTTGGATCCGGCGCGGCCGCTGCTGATGAACTCGGTGGTCGAGCACGCGCAGACGGCGGGCGCGCAGCCGGCGCTGGCCTCCGCACTGCTCCGCGCGGCGCAGGCCGCGACCACCGCGCCCGAAGTGGCTTTGGCGATGTGGCGCCACCTGGCCCAGTTGCTCCAGGGCGCGCTCGCGGATCCTGTTCGTGCAGAGGCGGCGTGGCGCGAGGTGCTGTCGCGTGCGCCGGGGGATGCCGCCGCGACGGAGGCGGTGCGCTCGCTGCAGTCGGCGGCTGCGTTGGCGGATGATCCGAAGGTGCGGCTGGAGACGGACATTGGCCGGCGCGAGGCTGCCGGTGCGCCGCCCGAGGAACTCGAGCCGCTCGTGCGTCAGTGGGTGCAGCTCGCGCCCGAGGACGCCGCGCCGGTGCACAAGCTCCAGGCTCTGTGCGTGGCGCTGTCCAAGTTCGACGAGGCCGCGGCGCTGGCAGGCCGTCTGGTGACGCTCGCGGAGTCGCAGCTCGAGCGCAACGAGTGGACCGCGCGACAGGCGAAGCTCTATGCGGAGCGGCTCGGCCGTCAGGAGGACGCGGCGGATCTGTTCCTCGGGCTGCTGTCGGAGAACGTGTCGTCGGGAGTCGTCGTGGGTGGCCTCGAGCGGCTCGCGACGAATGGCATCCGGACCGGGGAGATCGCCGCGGCCCTCGCGGCCCACTACGGACGCACGGGTGACCACCAGCGACAGGTGGCGGCGCTGCAGCGGCAGCTCGACGCGGTGACTGAGCCCGCGGGCCGCAAGCGGCTGTTGGGGCTGCTGGCGGGGATCCACGAGAAGCAGCTCGCGGACAGCCGGGCCGCGTTCGACGTGCGGTTGCGCGCGCTGCGCGAGGACCCGCGCGATGACGCGAACCGCGCCGAGTCGCAGCGGCTGGCGCGTGACTTGTCCGCGCACGCGGAGCTGGGACGCGCGCTGCGCACGCTCGCGACTGAGTCGGAAGAGCCGACGCTCGCGGTGCAACTGCTGACCGAGGCCGCGACGCTGGCTGAAGAAGGCGGCATGGTCGCGGAGGCCGTGGCCGCCCTCGAGGCGGGCCTCACGCGCGCGCCGGAGTCGCCGCAGGTGCTGGAGCGACTCGTCCGCCTGTACGGCCGGGCAGGGCGCTCGGCGGATGCTGAGACGCTGCTGCGCAAGCGCATCCACGCGACGCGAGGCCCCGAGCGGTTGGAGATGCTCCTGCGGCTGGTGGACCTGAACGTGGAGCTGGGGCGCCCCGCGCAGGCGGCAGAAGCGCTTCAGTCCGCGATCTCGCACGGCGCGGAGGAGGGCCGCCACCTGCCTCGTCTGGCCGAGCTGTATGAGAAGGCCGCTCAGACGCGTGAGCTGGGCGAGACGCTGGCTCGGATGATTGCGCTGGCCGAGTCGGCGGGGAACGCGGACACGGTGTCCCGCCTGAAGCTGCGCCGCGCTCAGCTCCTCCAGGGCTCACAGGACGGCAGCGACGAGGCGGTGCAGAGCTACGCGGACATCCTGCGCCAGCGGCCGTCGGATCCAGACGCGCTGGCGGCGCTGGAGGCCATGCTCGCCGAGGGCCCGTCGCGTGAGGCCGCGGCGCGCGCATTGGTTCCCGCGTACGAGCGCACCAAGGACCACCGCAAGATGGTGGCCACGCTCGACATGCTGGCCGAGGTGGCGCGCGATGATGCTCAGCGAGTGCAGGCGCTGCGGCACGCGGCGCAGGTTCACCTCTCGCACCTGCGTCAGCCCGAGCTGGCGTTCTCTGCCTTGGCGCGCGCCCTGCGGTTGATGCCGGCGGACGCGGGCCTGAGGGCCACCGCACGGCAGGCGGCGGAAGACGCGGACGCGCTGGACAGCTACGCGGAGATCCTCTCCGAACTCACGGAGGAGGGCGAGGTGGGCACGGCCCGAGGCGCGCTCCTGCGCGAGCTGGCCGAGGTCCAGGAGAAGAAGCTCGACGACAAGGCGGGCGCGGTGAAGGCCCTGCGCGCGTTGCTCGCACTGGAGCCCGGCAACCTCGACTGTCTGCGCGCGCTCCAGCGACTGCATCGCGCGAGCGAGGAGTGGGCGGCGCTGGCGGAGGTGTTGGAGAAGCTGGCCGGCGCTTCGAGTGAGGCGTCGGAGCAGCTCGCGTATCTGCGCGAGGCCGCGCTGCTGCACGACACGAAGCTCACCGACAAGGAGAGCGCCGCGGACGCGTGGCGCGCCATCGCGGAGCGTGACCCCGCGCAGCGCGAGGCCGCCGCTGCGTTGGATCGGCTCTACACGGAGATGGAGCGCAACGCGGACCTCGCCTGGGTGCTGGCGCTGCGGCGCAACCAGGAGGGGCAGAGCCCCCAGGGCCGCGAGGTCTCCTTCCGGCTCGCGGAGCTGCAGCGCACCGTCCTGGACGACGCCAACGCAGCGCTGGGACTCTACAAGCGCATCCTCGCGGAGGACCCGGGCCATCCGGGGGCTCGCGCGGCGCTGGAGTCCTGGGTGAAGGCGGCGGTGCCCATGAGCGGCGCCGCGCTGGAGGTGCTCGACAAGGTGCTGGAGCAGGTGGGCGACCACGCTCGCCGCGTCAGCCTGCGCGAGACGCGGATGGAGTCCGCGCTCACCGTCGAGAAGATCATCCTCGCCGGAGAGGTGCGCCGCATCTACGAGCGCGACATGCAGCAGCCGTCGCTCGCCTTCATGTCGGCCGTGAAGACCTTCGCCGCGGGCCTGGACCGCGACGGCGTGCGCGCGGACCTGGAGCGCCTCGCGCGCGAGACGGGCAGCCACGAGGTGCTCGCGGAGATCTACGAGACAGCGGCGGTGGACCTCACGTCCGGCGACCCCGCTGCGCTCGAGCTGCTGCGCCGCGCCGCTGAGCTGCGCGAGCAGTTGGATCAGCCCGAGGAGTCCACGCGCCTCTGGAAGAACCTGCTCGCGGACGCGCCGCAGGACCGGCAAGCGCTGGAGGCGCTGTCCCGACTCTACGAGAAGGGCCAGAACGCCAAGAGCCTCTCCGAGGTGTACGCCAAGCAGGCGCTGCTCTCCACGGACCCCGAGGCGCGCCTCGGGCTGCTTCTGAAGGCTGGTGAGGCGTACGCCAACGCAGGCGATGACGCGAAGGCCATCGAGGCCCTGCGCTCCGCGCTCGCGTTGCGCAAGGTTCCTGAAGGATTGCTCGCGCTGGAGAAGCTGTATGCCAAGACGCGGCGCTTCGCGGAGCAGGCCGACGTGTTGGAGCAGCTCGCGGAGGCGGCCCCGGACGAGCCCGCGCGGCGCGGGTGGCTGCTCAAGCGCGCGCTGCTCCTGGAGAAGGAAGTGGGCGCCGCCGAGTCGCTGCCGGTGTACCGGCGGCTGCTGGAGATTGCCCCCGGTGACAATCAGGTGGTCGCGGGCCTGGAGCGCCTGCTGTCGCATGAAGGGCCGCGCATCGAGGCGGCGCGCCTGCTCGAGCCCGTCTATCGCGGGCTGAACGACACGCGGAAGCTGGTCGACGTGCTCGAAGTCCTGCTCCCGGGTGTCCAGCCCGAGAAGCGGCTGGAGCGCATCCAGGAGATCGCCACGCTGCGCGAGGCGTTGGGACAGACCTCGCTGGCGTTCGTCGCACGCCTGCGCGCCTTCAACGAGTTCCCTGGCGAGACGTCGGTCCGGGACGAGTTGGAGCGGCTCGCTGCCGACTCGGGCTCCTTCGAAGAAGTGTCGGCGGCCTACGAGGATCAGCTCGAACGGGACGCCACCGAGCCGCTCGCCGGAGACTTGTGGCGCCGTCTCGCGGGCATCTACGACAACCGCCTGAAGCGTTACGACCTGGCGGTGCGCGCGCTCGAGGAAGTGAGCCGGCGCGATCCGAAGAACAAGACCGTGCTGGAGGCCATCGCCCGCGTGCATCGCCGCACCGGCGCGCACCGTGAGCTGGCGCTGGTGATGCGGCGACAGGTGGCGGTCGAGCAGAACGCCAGCTCGCAGGTGAACCTGCTCTTCGAGCTGGCGCATCTGGCGGAAGAGACGCTCGCGGACAAGTCGCTGGCCGCTCAGGCCTACCGCGAGGTGCTGGGGCTCCGGCCGGAGAACACCAACGCGCTGAAGCTCTTGGGGCGCGTGCTGGCGGAGATGGAGCGCTGGCCGGAGCTGGCACAGCACATCGAGCGAGAGATTCAGCTCGCGGACGCGCGCGGCGCGCAGGAGGAGGCGTCGGATCTGCGCGTGCGGCTCGGACGGCTCAAGGTCGGCCGCCTGGACGACCCGCGTGGCGCGCTGGAGCTGTACCAGACGGTGCTGTCGCGTCGCTCGGGGCACGCGGGCGCGGTGGGTGCGCTCGAGGAGATGGCCCGCTCGGAGAGTCCGCTGCGCGGCGCGGCGGCGCAGGCCCTGGAGCCTGTCTTCGCGTCGGTGGGCAACCACCTCAAGCAGGTGGAGATGCTGGAGTCGCGCGCCTCCGCGGAGCCCGTGCCGCAGGAGCGCGCCGCGCTGTTGCGCCGCATCGCGGAGACCTACGCCGGGCCGCTGGAGAACCCAGAGATGGCCTTCCTGGCCGCCACGCGCGCGCTGCGCGAGCTGCCGGACGACCTGCGCTCGCTGGAGCTGTGCGTCTCGCTGGTGGACAAGGCCGAGGCGCCCGAGGAGCTGTGCGCGGTGTTGCTGGAGGTGGCGCCCAAGGCGAGCGACAGCGCTCGCGCGGAGCTGTACCGCGCCCTCGGTCGCATGCAGGTGGACCTGGGCGAGCCCGCCGAGGCGCTCGCGTCGTGGAAGAAGGTCCTGGAGCTGAAGCCCACGGATCAGGAAGCGCTGGATGGCACGGCGCGGCTGGTCGCCTCGCAGGGCAAGCCGACGGAGCTGCTGGAGGTCCTGCGCCGACAGCTCGCGCTGTCGGAGGAGCCTGCGCGTCGCGCGGCGGTGCTGCTTCAGATCGGCACCGTGCAGGACGAGCAGCTCAAGGACTCGCTGGCCGCACTGGCCACGTTCCGGCGCTTGCTGGAGCTGAAGCCGGACGACACCGCGGCGCTCGAGAAGATGGAGGCGCTCTGCCAGAAGCAGGAGCGCTGGCCGGAGCTGGCGGACGTGCTGGCGCGGCGCATCGCGCAGCTTGGGCCCGAGGAGGGATTGGAGCTGAAGTTCCGGCTCGCCTCGGTGCGCGAGACCAAGCTGATGGACAAGTCGGGCGCACTGGCGCTCTACGGCGAGGTCCTCGCGGTGCAGCCGAACCATGCGGGCGCGGTGGGCCGCATGGAGGCGCTGGTGAATCGCGAGCCGCAGAACCTGCTCGCGGTGGAGACGCTGCTGCGTGCCTTCCGCGCGAGCGGTGACGTGGCGCGTCTGGCGCAGGTCATCGAGGTCCGCGTCGGCGTGTCGCGTGACGCGCTGGAGCGCAAGCAACTGCTGGGCGAGCTGGCCACGTTGCGCGAGGCGCAGGGCGAGTCGGAGCTGGCCTTCCTGGCCCTCTTCCGCGGCTTCAAGGAGGACCCGAACGACGCGGAGGTTCGCCGGCGACTCGAAGACGCCACGGATGCCTCGGGCAGCTACGACGAACTCGTGGTGGCCTACGAAGAGGCCCTCCCGCGCGTGGCCGAAGCGGCCGATGCCGCCGACGTCTGCCTCAAGCTGGGCCAGATGTTGGAGACGAAGCTGCGGGATCCCGACCGCGCCGTGTCGTACTACGAGCGGGCGCGCACCCTGCACGCGTCGGTGCAGGACAAGGCGCTGGTCGCGTTGGATCGCCTCTACGTGGAGCTGGAGGCGTGGCCGGAGCTGGCGGGCGTGCTGGAGGCGCTCGCGGCGGGCGGCGCCAACGTGGCGGACCGCGTGGGCTTCCTCTTCCGGCTCGGTCAGCTCTACCACGAGCGGCTGGACAGCCCGGACCGCGCGGCGGGCGCGTACGAGTCCATCCTCGCGTTGGAGCCGGGGCACCTCGCCTCGGCGCGCCTGCTCGAAGGCATCTACGAGGCGGCCAATGCCTCGGAGAAGCTCTACGGCATCCTGAAGTTGCAGGCGGACAAGGCCACCGGCGCCGAGCGCGACCGGGTGGTGGCCAAGATGGCCCAGGTGTCCGCCGAGGGCCTCGCGGACCTGGATCGCTCCATCGAGCTGTACCGCGAGCTGCTCGCGAAGAACGCGCGCAACGAGCAGGCGTTCTCCGCGCTGGAGTCGCTGTACGAGCGCGCCAATCGCCCCGAGGACCTTCGTGCGTTGTTGGAGGGCCGGCTCGCGCTGACATTGGATCCTCGCGAGGTGGTGCGGCTCAACGAGCGGCTCGGGCGCGTGGTGTACCGCCTGCTCAAGCAGCCCGAGGCGGCGGTGCCGTTCTTCAAGGCCGCGCTGGACCGCGACGCGCGCCACCGCGGCGTGCTGGATACGCTGCGCGAGCTGTACGACGAGACCGGGCAGCGCGAGGAGTTGGTGGGAGTGCTCCGCCGCCTCATCCCGCTGCAGGAGAGCAGCGAGGGCGTCAAGGCGCTGCGCCTGCGACTGGCCGAGGTGCTCGCGGGGATGGGCCGCCGCGAGGAGGCGCTGGACGCGGCTCGGCGCGCGCTGGAGGTGGAGCCGCACGCGGTCGCGGACCTGGAGCGGGTCAACGCGCTCTTCGCCTCGCTGCGGGCCTGGAACGACGCGGTGCGCGCACTGGAGCTGAAGGTCCAGGTGCACCTCGGCGCGGAGGAGCGTGAGCAAGCGGTCGCCACGTACTTCGCCGTCGCCGACCTGTGGGAGGGCCCTGGCGCCAAGCCGGAGCTGTCCGCGGGCGCGCTGGAGCGCGTGCTGGAGCTCGACCCCGCCAATCGCACCGCATACGAGCGGGCGTGCACGCTGTATCGCTCGCACAATGACTGGCGCGCGTATGCCACGGTCATGGACCGGTACATGCCTCACCTCGTCACGGACGAGGAGAAGCTGGCCGCGTTGCGCGAGCTGGCGCGCGTGCAGGAGGAGCGGCTCGGTCAGAAGGACGTCGCGTTCCTCGCCTTGTGCCGCGCGCTGCAGCTCGATGCCTCGGACGACTCGCTCCGCGAGGAAGTGGAGCGGCTCGCCGACGAGACGGGGAGCCACGAGGAATTGGCGGCGGTCTACGACCAGGTGGCGGACGACCTGCCTCGCGGCCCGCTCGCCGAGCGCATCTACGCCACGTTGGCGCGCGTGCACGACACGCGGCTGGATGATCCGCAGGCTGCGGAGGCCGCGTTCCGGAAGATCCTCGAGTTCGACCCGACGAACGCCACCGCGTTGGACGGTCTGGCGGCGGTGTTCCAGCGCCGGGGACGGGATCGCGAGTACGTGGTGGCGCTCGAGCAGAAGCTCGAAGCGGCCGGCTCCATCGAGGCGCGCAAGCCCATCCTGCGGGAGATCGCCCGCGTCTGGGACGAGAAGCTGGAGGACCCGACGGAGTCCGCCAGTGCCCTCTTGCGCGCCCTGGACCTGGAGCCGGACCTGGAGACGCTCGGGGTCCTCACCGCGCTGTATCGGCGGGGCCGGGCGTACGCGGACGTGGCGTCGTCGCTGCTTCGCGCGCGGGACCTCGCGGACTCGAACGAGGCCCGGGCACGCATCCAGGTCGAGGTCGCCGGTGTCTATGAGCGCGACCTGAAGGATGACGAGGCCGCGGTGGCTGCCTATCGGCAGGCCCTCGAGTTCGAGCCCGACAACCGCGAGTCACTGGAGTCGCTGGAGCGCCTGCACACGCGCTTGGATCAGCCCGCGGACCTGCTCGCCATCTACGAGCGGATGCTGGAGCTGAGCCAGGACTGGCGCGAGAAGGTCCGCGTCCTGTTCCGCAGCGCGACCATCTGGGAGGACACGTACCAGAACCCGGCCAACGCGGACGCGTGCGTGGAGGGCGTGCTCTCCATCGACCCGACGAACGTGCAGGCCATCAAGGCCCTCATCCGCCTGCGCCGCGCTCAGGCGCGCTGGGAGGACCTCATCGCCGCCTTCGAGCGACAGCTCGCCCTGGCCACGAGCCCGCAGGAGCAGGCGGAGCTCTACGTCGACATCGGCAACGTGCAGTACCAGCAGCTCAAGGCGCTGAACAAGGCCGTGAACAGCTACCACGCGGCGCTCGCGGCGGACCCCACGAGCCGACCCGCGCTGCACGCGCTGGGCACGCTGTACGAGCGCAGCGGCAACTGGCCCTTCGCGCTGGAGATGCTGCAGAAGGAGGCGGAGCTGGCCGGCCAGTCTCCCGAGGCGGTGGAACTCTGGTACCGCCTGGGGAAGATCAACGAGGACATGCTGATGGACTCCGGCAGCGCCCGGAACGCCTATCAGCAGGCCCTCGCCGTGGACGCGAGCCACCTGCCGAGCATCCGCGCCCTCAAGGGCATCCAGGAGCAGGAGAAGGACTGGGGCGGCTACGAGCAGACGCTCTTGCAGGAGGCGCGTCAGACCGAGGACCCCGAGGCGAAGGGACGCGCGCTGCTCGACGTCGCGCGCTACCACGCCGAGACGCGCGAGGATCGCGATACGGCCACGGGCTACTGGGAGGAGACGCTCAAGCACATCCCGGACAGCCTGGAGGCGGCGAGGCCCCTGGCGGACATCTACATCGCTCGCGAGGACTGGGCCGCGGGCGAGCGGATGCTCGACATCGTCACGCGCAAGATGGCCGAGAAGGCCATGGCCGAGAAGGACGGCGCGCTCGCCGCGGAGCTGTGCCGCCAGCTCTACCGCCTGGGCTACGTGGCGGAGAAGCTCGGCCGTCGCGACAAGGCCCTCAAGGTCTACGAGAAGGCGTACGAGCTGGACGCCACGTACCTCCCGGCGCTCGAGGGCTACGGCAACCTGCTCGTCCAGGCCCGTCGCTTCGAGGACGCGCTCAAGGTCTTCCAGACCATCCTCATCCACCACCGCGAGGAGCTGACCGACCTGGAAGTGGTGGAGGTGTACTGGCAGCTCGGTGACGTGCACGCGGCGCTGGGACAGGCCGACCGAGCGCAGAACCACTTCGAGAAGGCGCTCGCGCTGGATCCGGGGCACGAGCCCACGCTGCGTGCGCTCGTGGCGCTGATGGACAAGGCGAGCAAGTTCGAGAAGTCCGCCGAGCTGCGCCAGCAACTCGTCAACGTGGTGGAGGGAGACGCGAAGATCCGCGTGTTCCTCGAGCTGGGTCGCATCGCGCGGGATCAGCTCAATGATCCGTACATGGCCATCGACGCCTTCAGTGGCGCGCTCAAGGTCGACCCCACGTCTCCCGAAGTCATGGACGCGCTCTACGTGCTCCTGCGGGAGACGCGACAGGGGCAGAAGGCGGCCGATGTCCTCACGCGGATGCTCGCGCTGCCGGCGCTGTCGTCCGAGCCGCACAAGGCCAAGCGCGTGTGGTTCGCGCTGGGCGAGATTCGTCGCGACGAGCTGAAGGACGTCGAGGGCGCGACCCAGGCCTTCAACGCCGCGCTCGACCTGGACCATCGCTTCGTGGAGGCCTTCAGCGCGCTGGAGGCGCTGCTGGGCGGCGCGCGCCAGTGGAAGGTCCTCGAGGAGAACTACACGCGGATGCTGGGCCGTCTGCCCAAGACGCCGGACACCCATGCCGCGCGCATGACGTTGTGGCGGGCGCTGGGCGATCTGTATCTCCAGGTGCTCAAGAGCCCGGAGGGGGCGGTCGCGGCCTACGGCGTCGCGGCCAAGGGCCTGCCGGACGATGCGAGTGTGCAGGAGACCTTCGCCGAGATCGCCGGCGCCATGCCTGGCAAGGAGGATGAGGCCATCGCCGCGCTGCGCCGCGCGCTGCCGCACACCCAGAACGCGCGCAAGGTGGTGGGACACCTCGTGCGCCTGTCCGCCCTGCGCAAGGACTACGACGCGGCCTGGCTCGCGGCACAGGCCGTGACGGGGCTGCTCGGTGAGGCGGGGGAGGATGAGCAGGAGATCCTCACCAAGCTCGGTCCCTACGCGAAGAAGAAGGAGCTGGCGCAGCGTCCGTTGACGGATCGCCTGTGGCAGACGCACCTGTTCCACCCGAAGGTGCGCGGGCCGTTGTCCGAGCTGCTGGGCCTGCTCTTCGAGAAGGCGGGGCACCAGTACGCGGTGCCCGTCACGCAGTACCAGCTCGTGCCCAAGAAGCACCGCATCGACGTGGCGACGGCGCAGGAGTACCACGTCAACCACTACCGCTACGTGGCACGCCTGTTCGGCATGGAGGCGGTGGAGCTGTACTCGGCCTTCCTCGTGGCGACGCGCGAGCGCCTCGCCAAGCGCTCCAACGATCCGGCGCCCGAGCCGCTCATCAACGTCGAGCTGCTCCAGACGCATCCGGCGTCGGTGCGTGTGGGTGGCAAGTACTTCGCGGAGCAGGGACAGAAAGAGGTCTACTACCTGCTGGGTCGCACCCTGGCGCTGGCGCGTCCGGAGCTGTCGTTCAGCCAGCGCGTGGCCCCCGAGCGCCTCGAGGCCGTGGTCCAGGCCGCGCTCACGCTGGTCGTGGGCAACGTGCGGCTGACGGTGGACCCGCGCGCGGTGGACGCGGAGCGTCGCTTGCTCGAGAAGAGC
Organism: Myxococcaceae bacterium JPH2; assembly: GCA_016458225.1. Taxonomy (NCBI): domain Bacteria; kingdom Pseudomonadati; phylum Myxococcota; class Myxococcia; order Myxococcales; family Myxococcaceae; species Myxococcaceae bacterium JPH2. Next base: position 54,111 of record JAEMGR010000008.1, read on the forward strand.
CTCAGCGAGCCGGACCGCGCGGCGCTCGCGAAGGTGGCTCGGGCCTACCTGCCCACGGCGACGCCCCAGGACGTGAAGAACTGGCTGGAGGGCGCCGAGCTTACGGCGTCACGCGCTGGACTCTTCGCGGCAGGCGAGCTGGAGCCGGTGCGCCGCATGGTGCAGGGTGAGACGGGCTCGGCATTCCGCGTGCCCTCGCGCACCAAGCTGCGAGAGCTGCTGGTGTTCGCGACCTCCGAGGATCTGCACGACTTGCGAGTGGCGGTGGGGACGCACGTGGAGGTGCAGGTGCGACGGTAGCGCCAGACCCGGACTCTGGGTTCATGCGTTGAGTAGCATTCGGGCAATCAAGGCGCGCGACCTTGATCTCCCCGGTGGGCACTTCTACGATTCCGACGGGATTTCTTCCGTCATTTCTGAGGGTTGCGGGAAAGATGCGTTTCGTCTGCGACAGCTGCCGCGCGCAGTACATGATCAGCGACGACAAAGTTGGCTCCAAGGGAGTCAAGGTTCGTTGCAAGAAGTGCGGTCACACCATTCTGGTGAGGCCCGCGGGAGCACCGTCGGTGAAGGAGGGCTCGCCGGAGATTGCACCGGTCGAGACCACGCCTCCCGCTGCCGGTACGCCACGCGGGGCCGAGCCCGCCGGAACGGGGTTGCCCGCTTCGCTGGGCACGCCTCCGGAAGGTGGCCTCTTCACGGACGTGGAGGAGGACGAGATCGGCGCCGTGTTCGATCAAGTGCTGAGCTCCGGCTCGCACAAGATTCCGGCGGGCGAGGCCGTGGGCGCGACGAAGGATGCCGCGTCCGAGACGGTGCGCCGTTTGGCCGAGGCCGAGGAGACCGAGTCCGCGAAGGAAGACGCCAAGCCCAACGCCGCGGCCCACGAGTGGTACGTGGCCATCGAGGAGAAGCAGGTCGGGCCTTGGTCGGTGGAGAAGGTGAAGGACGCCTGGGAGCGCGGAGAGGTCGGGCCGGACAGCCTGTGCTGGCGCTCGGGATTCAGTGATTGGATTCCGCTGTCCGAGACCGCCGAGCTGGCCTCGGTCCTCGCGCCGCGTCCGTCCAAGCCTGTCATTGTCGCGCCCGCGCCGGTGTCCTCGTCGTCGCCCTCCGTGGTGGCTGGCCCGGTCGAGTCAGCCTTCAGCGCGGGCAGCTCCAAATCGGGTCGCACGGACACGGGTGTGGGAGTGCCGTTGGCGCCGGCCGAGGAGTCCGTGGGCTGGAAGCCGTCGGCGGCCAGCGTGCTGGCGTCTCTGGTGAAGGAGGAGAACGAGGCGCTGGCGAAGCCGCCGCCGCGTCCTGCTCCGTCGCTGGAGAAGGAGCCGGTGTCCCAGTCTCGGCTGCTGGACGTGCCGATTCCGCCTCCCGAGCCGTTGTCGTCGCCAGGTGCGCCCATGCCGATGATGGGTGCGCCCATGGCTCCGGCGCCCATGGCCTATCCGCCGCAGCACGCGGCGCCTGCGTATGCCCAGGCCGCGCCTGCCTATGCGCAGCCGGCGTACGCGCAGCCCGCGCCCGCCTATCCGCCCCCGGGTTATCCCGTGGGCTATCCGCCTCCGCAGGCCGCGCCTCCCGCGGGCAAGAGCAAGATGCCGCTCATCGCGGGCGGCATCGGCGGGGTGCTCATCGTGGGCGTGTTGGCGGTGCTGGCGTTCTCGCGCGGTGGCAACGCGCGCGGTGAAGAGACGCCCGTGCCGTCGGCGTCTCCCTCGCAGGTGGCGGCCGCGACGCCTCGTCCGAGCGCGGAGATGCCGCCGATGCCTGCGGCTCCGGTGGGGACGGTGCAGACGCCGCCCCCGGCGACGGCTCAGGCCACCGCGACTCCGCCTCCAGGCACGACCGCGCCCGCGGGTGGGGCGCCAGTCGCCGCTGCCGGTACGCCGCCGGTCGCGGCGGCTGTGACGCCTCCGGCGGGCGGGACGAGCGCTCCGGTCGCGGCGGCCACGCCGCCTGTTCCAACTGCGACTGCGGCCGTGACACCTCCGCCGGTCGCTGCGCCTCCGACTCCGGTGGCTGCAGTGGCGCCGGCCAATCCAGGCACGCCGGTGGCGCGTGTGGATCGCACGCCGACGACCCGTCGCACGGGCACGTCGAGCCGCGCTGGGGGGCACGAAGAAGAGACGCACAGCAGTTCGCAGCACACGGCTTCGACTTCATCCAATGCGGGCGGCGGGGATGATGAGTTTGATGATCTCTTCGGCACGAAGAAGGCGCAGCCGGTGCCGAAGCCGGGAGGCAAGACTCCGACGACGTACATTCCGCCCGAGCCTGGCGGCTCGATGCCAGACACGCTTCAGCAGTCCGACATCATGCAGGTCGTGTTGTCGAACAAGCCTGCCATCGTGAAGTGTGTGAGTGAGCAGAAGAAGAAGGACCCGGCGCTGAGTGGCAAGCTGGTGATGCGTTGGACGGTGCAGACGAGCGGTAAGACAACCGCTGTGTCATGTCGCACGGATGAATTCCGTTCGAGCTACATGGCGAGCTGCATTTCGGGCCTCATCAAGGGCTGGACGTTCCCGCGGCACAAGCGCCAGGGCGACCCCATCGATTTCCCGTTCACGTTCTAAAGGACACTTGGGTCGAGGGTGGTGCATGACACCCTCGACCCAAGTGTTGGTTTTTGAAGAGGTTGAATATCTGCGGAGTGAGGCCGTCGACACTGATTGACACGTCTGGACGGGGGGGGCTAAAGCCCGCTCAGTCGGTGGCGTCGGGGCTTGGAAGTTGAGGCCGGAAGCCCCGTGCGACGTTCAAACAGAGGAGGAAGTGCCGAATGCAGCTTCGCAAGATGATGGTGCTGTTCGCCGCGCTGGGTGCGGTGGGGTTGGCGGTCAGCGGGTGTGGTGACGACACGAATACTTCGACGACGTGCGCGGCCAATTCAGACTGCGCTGGAACGGAGATCTGCCACCCGACCGCGAAGGTGTGTGTGGCCACGTGTACGGGGGCCTCGGACTGTCCGGACACGGCGAAGAACTGCGCCGCGTTGACGGTGTCGGGTGCGGACCCGAGCGTGAAGGTGTGCCAGTGCCAGACGGACCAGCTGTGCAACAAGGATGGTAGCCAGGTGTGCTCCAACCTGGACAAGGTGTGCGCGAACAAGTGCACGGCCGACGCTGACTGTGGTGTGGGCCGCACCTGCGACACTGCCTCGGGCCAGTGCAAGGCCGGTTCGACGACGGGCGACACCTGCTCCGGCGAGGGCCAGGCGACCTGCAGCTACGGCAGCTTCTGCAACTCGAGCAAGTGCGCCGCGGTTCCCGCGCCGACCTGCGACAACTTCCAGAACTTTGGCAACAAGTCGGATTTGGGCACGACCGGTCCAATCATCTTCAAGGCCGCAACGACCAGTGCAACGACGGATACTTCGTTCTGTGGCGCATCGGCACCGAAGCGAGTCAAGATTACGATTTCTGCCTACTCGAACACCCCATTCCCTCAGACGGCAGCGGAGCTGAACGGACTCTTCTATGTGCTGGTTAATGGTTCGAAGCAGGCGCCATCAATTAGCAGCTCCTCTGGTAACTATACTGTGACCGGGGTGAATCGGGAGCGCGCAGATATTGTTGCCAATCTCTGTGTTTCGGCCACGAGCACGACTACGTCACTGGGCTACTACTTCACGGGCGGAAACTTCTTCTGCTTTCAGTCTGCGTATTAGTCAGATCTGCGCAAGGGGCTATTCTCAATTAGCCTTGCGATGAGTTTCAAGGCCTCGCTCGAGATACCGTCGAGCGGGGCCTTGTCGTTTCGGCCTAGGGCACTTGGGTTGTAGTTGCATTTGCGGGCGGCCGTTTGCTGAATTGCGCCGACGCTTTTGCGTCTTAGGGATATGCGCATGAAATCCCATGCGTGCGTGGAGGAGCGTTCATGTCTGTAAGTTCAGTTGTTCATGCGTGTCTGCTCGCGGTTAGTCTCTGGGCGGGAACGGCAGGTGCTCTTGATGTTGACTCAGGCCTGCGGTGTCCGAACGGAACGATTCAGTCAGGTTCTAAGGCGGAAGGCCTGTTCTGTCGCAAGCAGGAGCTGCGCGGTGGCGGCATGGTTGCGCATGGCCCGTATCGTTCGTTTCATGCAAATGGCCAAGTAGCTGCCATTGGCCAGTATGCGGACGGTTTCAAGACGGGGACGTGGTTCTTTTATGATGAGCTGGGTAAGGAGTATTCTCGGACTGAGTTCCGGGAAAACAAGTACCACGGACAGCGAATCCTCTTCTATTCAAGTGGGCAGCGGCACTTTGTCGAAGAGTACCGTGATGGGGTGAAGAACGGCGTTGTCCAGGAACTGAGTGAGGATGGGCGGGTCGTTAGTGAAGCTAGGTTTGAGAACGGGAATTTCATGCCAGCTAAGTGATGCCCTGAGTCCGCTATGTGTGGAAAATGAAATGGCTCTCTCGCTTGGCGAGGGAGTCATTTTGTTCTTAGGTCGCCAATTTGATGCACGGTAGTAGAAGAGGAACCTGGGTGTGACGGCTCCCTCCTTGTCCCCATTCTTGCCCGCTATCCCTGTTCGCCCTGTGGCGGAAATGGGCCTGCGTGAACTAGAGCGTATTCGTCTTATCCTGCGGGGGGGGTCCGTAATTGACTGGCGTAGAATGCATTTCTCGTCGCGCGATGAGGTGGATGGATTCCTACGGCTTTGTCAGATCGATGTTTCGCGCGCATTTGATGATGCCTGGGTTCGGACGATCCTGGCCGATGCTGTGTCCTATCTGCGCAGGACGTTTGACTATCGCGTAGCTGATGCGGTGGCTCAGCCCAGAGAAGTTCACGACTTGTTTCTTTATGCGTCCGGCGTGGGTGGTGGGCGGTACAGGCGAATTGCGTGCATTGTTCTTAAGGTGATGCATGTGATTCAGCACATTGAGGGACGAGATCTGTTGTTTCGACTGGCGGCATCCGAGGCGGAAGTGGCCGAGTTGGTAACGCAGCGGGTGCTTGGTGTTGCGAGAGAGATGCGAGAGCGAGATCTTCCTGTGGTCGAGTTCGCGCACTCATTAAAAACGCGCGAATCACTCGTCACTAAGTTGATTGCCAAGAAGGAAACTGTTGCGGCACAGGTTTATGATCGCACCCGGTTTCGCATTGTAACGAAGCATAGAGATGATCTGTTGCCAGTTTTGTATTTTCTGAGTCAGCGCTTGTTTCCTTTTAATTTCGTGGTCCCAGGGCAAACTGAGAATAGTCTAATCTCATTTCGGGAGTTGCTGGAGGTTTATCCGAATTTTGAACGATGCATTCCGGACCTGCATCTTGATCGTGATTTTGAGGATCGGGAAGAGCGTGCAGGGAATGTTTTTTCGGGAAGTGGTTACCGAGTATTGAACTTCGTTGTCGATCTTCCCCTGCGGATGGATGCATATCTCCCGCCGCCAGCGGAGGACGTGCGCGATCGTAAGGGGCGCATAGTTTTTTCTTTGGTCGAGTTTCAGATGATGGATGAGCGCACTGCAAAGGAGAACGAGCAGGGAGAAAATGCACATGAGAACTATAAGCGTCGCCAGCGGCGACGAGTCCTTGGGCGTCTCTCTCGTGGATTGGTTGTGCCGAAGCGCAGGCCTTAACGCCGAGCGCAGTTGAGATGAAGGATGTCGATGTAGTGGTGAATCCAAGCCGCGAGATCCTCGAGCGGAGTGCTCGCGCGTGGCTGCCTCACCGGTCGTGCCAGATCTTCAACGCTCTGAGGAGCGAGCCGATGAAGCTACCCGTCTGGATGAACTCCTACCAGGTCCCTGGAGTCGTCGCCTCGTCACGAACATCTCCTGAAGCTCACGGCGGACCTTCATCCCATCCAAGAGCG